>NZ_AFMS01000071.1 GCF_000215485.1 Anaplasma marginale str. Florida | reverse complement strand
ATCCCCCAAACCCACAGATAAGTGCCTGTAGAAGCGATATCAAAATTTGCAACATTATCCCCAACAGTGCCGTGCCACAACAGCCCCAGCAGCGGTCTTGGATACACTCGTTTTTTGGTAGTAGCAGTCGAACACAAAAAGCTGCCGCACCTGATCCAAACTGCCCTCCCATAGGCATGCGTTGCGAAGAAATCATCACATTCAAAGTTCAGGATGTCTACAACAACGCGCCTGTGGAAGACGTAATAATGACCATAAACTATGACCTTGTTGCAGTACGCAATCAATCTTCTGGCACCGATGACGTAGAACTGCGCGATCTATCGTTCCGCGTTACCGCAAAATCGGAGGATGGCAACAACAGCTCTAACGAATGCGCGTGGAAGGCAAAGCAATGCCTTAAACGCGTGTTTTTGTCTATTGAACTCGACCTTATTAGGGCTGCAAGCAAGTTGGAAGCCGCAGATATGCTAGGCAGCAGTAGCCTGAGCCCCCAACAAGTTCTAACGTACAAGCAGCGTCTCCAGGCGCTTCTAGATGCGCAAGAGATGCAAAAGCGAGACGCAGATATGCATGCACGCATCGCGCCTAAGTTTTCCTGCGAAAACCCACAGAAACAAATTCTGTTCAAAGATGTTGGGTTCCTGAAAAATAATAAGGACATCTGCACACACATTTTTGTATCACCACACCAGGACGCGGAAGAGCTGCTGAGTAAGTTCTTGCATACGGTTATAGCTGATAGCTGTGCCGACAGGCGGAATACGAAGCCGGAGTATTTTCAAAAAATATCCTTTAAAGTCCCCCTAAAGGTCCCGGATGAGCAAGAAGAGAGATATAAAGTAATCGAACACGGCTCTGTGCATATACCCCTGTCTGGGCAAAATATACACGCACTACTTTCCTACGTAGTGACAAAGCGTGCAGCAGGCAGCGAACATAGGCCTGAGATAGTTATAAGCGAAGCCAAGTTAGGAGTGAGACGTGTGCCAAGAGGGTTCAAGTTGCACCATTGCTCTTGGGCACGCTATCGCTCAACGGATTTCATTACGTTCGCCATACCGGAGCTGACACACACCTGCGTGACAAGCACCCTACCAACCTGCTGGCACAGCGCGAAAGAGTATAGAACACTTTTGAGCCCATACCCCAGGAAACCTGTCGGGGTAGCCCCCAAGCATAGAGGCATTGCACTGGCGGAGCATCACACCACAGTCCCTACGGTACAACCGGAACAGAGCGCACACCAGAAACCGCTGGTGACAACAGGGGATTTGGCAAAAACGCCAAGGGTACAATCAGACACCAAGGACGGGAAACGTGGTACAGATCACGCTGCACGTGGGAGCGATACCCGTGATACATTCGTGGAATCAGATAAGCCGGAGTACCGACCAAACATGGCGCAACTCCAGTGGATTGAACAAATGGTGACACAGGCTTCTACAAAAGGCGCAGACACAGACGAGCGCTCGTTTGAGTCTCATATTGCGAGGTTCGTAGAGGCACACAAACAGCCAAGCGCTGACAGCCGCTCAGGAAAAGAGGCTTCCGACTATGATATACCGCAAGGATTCCGCGGTTTGGATAGTGTAAAAAAGCGTGGGTTAGAATTTGGGCAGCCTACTGAAGGGAAAAGTGCATCTCACCGACGCGGTAGATCAAACGTAAAAAAACCGCTCCCGCACTCGGAAGAGAAGCCACAATCGCGCTTGTTGTGGCTCTTATCAGCAATATGGAAAAGCATTCTACTCATACTAAAGTTTTTGATAGTAACCCCCCTGGTTTGCATATACAAACTATGCACCCAACATGCGGCTCAATCTCCGACAACTGCAACCGATACGCCTGGAGAGGCAAGTGATAAATCTGACAAACAATCAGCTACTGAAACACAAAAAGAGAACACCTCTTTCTTCCCAAAAATTTTTTGCGACGTGCCAAAAACTTATCTGCCGCAACCAATGAGGCAGACAACGAGGCAGATGCGGCTACTTCTGAACCAAAAAAACAGGATAGATGCAACAAGACCGTGCCAACAGACACAAAAAGTAATACAGAGGAAAACCCAAGCGATCAGGCCGAAGTTCCCTCAACCTTGCAAGAACCTAAAATCGAAAATGCCTTTTTTGAACTACACAGTGCGTTATACCCAGCGTGATGCGGCACAATTTTGGTTAAAACCTCCCACACACTGGTGCGGGAAGGCACGGCCAGCAATAGTGTATTGAGATTTGTGGAGAAACCGCACAAAGCCATGTTCCACAGCGTAATACCCCCTACCACGGCCTGCGGACTTGCAGTATACTGTACCTCCTCCTCCAATTTCTGGATGCTAGTATATGCGCAATTCCGCCCCACAACATTTGTAGTCCCAGGTAAAATATCTGTGATGCTTCGCCGAGCGTCATATACCAAACAATCCACTGAATTCCATTAACGCAAAACAGAGAAATAACCACACCCAGATTACCAGAAAGCCTCTTTTGTACCTCGGAAAGAACGATATTGGCGGCCAC
>NZ_AFMS01000072.1 GCF_000215485.1 Anaplasma marginale str. Florida | reverse complement strand
CCATACTCTTCACTCAGCTTCTCCAGAGTGTCCGGACGTTCCTGCAGTCTGCGCCTGGTGAAAATGTCTCGGTGCCTATCATCCAGGGTGGCGAGGGCTGAATCAAACATAGACTTCTTAATGGCACTCTCCTCATCTGCAAGGTACATAATCTCCTGGCTGGGCAGCGAGGAAGGTACAAGATCTTGCAGTTCAACAGAACTCTCCCCATGCACCTGCTCATTAAGCGAAACGTCCCGATTGGCAAAAAACCGGTCCATCCTCTCAACTTCCTCCTCTGAAGTGGCGCACTCCTCCGCAATAGCTTTGATTTCCTTTTTGGTCATAGAAGAACCACAGCTCAACAGCCGCTTTTTAATCTTTCTAAGGCTGAAAAACAGCTTCTTCTGCGCCTGCGTTGTACCTACACGTATGCAAGACCATGAGCGCAAAATATAGTCTTTGATAGAGGCCTTTATCCACCACACGGCATACGTCGCAAGCCTGAAGCCAAGATCCGGGTTAAACCTTTTCACCGCCTGCATCAGGCCTATATTCCCCTCCATGATCAGCTCCATAATGGGGAGACCGTAGCTTTTGAACCCCATG
>NZ_AFMS01000073.1 GCF_000215485.1 Anaplasma marginale str. Florida | reverse complement strand
GGGGGGAGCCAAGGCCTTTGTACGTTTGGGAAAACTTTCGCATTAGCGATTGCGGAACTGCCCACCAATATTAGGGGTAGGGTGTTCGTAACGCAGCAGTGCGGGAAAGGCCAATTGGAGGTGATAACAGAGCTGTATGCTAGACATGGCATCAAGCATAAGCTCAGCGGGTTTTTTACTGACATGCAAAACATAATAGGTGAGGCTGACTTAATTATCAGCAGGGCTGGTGCAACCACAATAGCGGAAGTCATGGCGGCGGGTAGGCCAGCTATATATGTGCCGTACGAGCGATCTTCTTGTAGCCATCAGTTATATAATGCCCAATTGATAGAGAGTTTAGGTGCTGGCTTGTGTATTGAGGAGCGAACTCTCGACGTTTCAAGCGCCAGGGACGCGCTTACAAACTTGCTTGGTGACCGGAACAAATTACAAGAGATGTCTTGTAATGCAGCCAAGCACGCAATGCCCGATGCTGACGCACAATTTTGTGCGATAGTAGACGGCCTACTGAAGGGCTAAGTTGTTTGAATGTGCGGTGCGTTATAGTTACAGAGAAGTAGGAGGAGTTCGGGTTTTTGTGTGTTTGTGGGGGAAGTATAAAGCCTCTTTTTACTTGAGTTACTGGCTGCTTAAGCCTAGAATGAAGCCTGTTTTTTGGGGTCAGCATGGCTGAAAGGGGTAGTGATATAAGGCCTGGTCAAATTCTTGATCATAACGGTTCTCTTTACCTGGTGGTGAAGACCATGCACACCCAGCCCGGCAAAGGGGGGGCTTACATACAGGCTGAGCTGAAAAACCTTAAGACCGGTGCTAAGTATCAGGAAAGGTTCCGCTCTGATGGATATGTAAAACGTGCTATAGTTGAGGAGGTGGAGTATCAGTACATCTTTGGTGATGGTGCCTTGCTCACGCTCATGAACACTGCAACCTATGAACAGGTTTCTATAAGTGCGGATATGCTCGGAGAGAAGGGTGTTTATCTGAAGGAGGGTATTATTCTAACCTTATCCTTCTACCAGGGGCAGGTTGTGGCCGCCAGAGTTCCGGATTATGTGGTTTTGGAAGTTGTTGAAACAGAATCTGTGATCAAAGGCCAAACCGCATCCTCTTCCTATAAATCTGCCGTGTTAGAAAATGGTGAGCGGATAAGTGTTCCTCCTTTTATAAAGGTTGGTGAGCGAATAGTAGTTTATACCGTAGACGATACGTACTACGAGAGGGCGAAGGACTGAATATGTCTGCGCTTTTTTCTCCTGTGGTGAGTGTTATGCTCAGGGCTGTGCGCAAGTCCTCTAGGGGGTTGGTGCGGGACTTTAACGAGATAAGATGTCTGCAGCCTTCCCACGTCGCCGCGGGGGAATTTGCCAAAGCCGCTTACATAAGATCTAGCAGGATTATCAGTGAGGAGCTTTATACCTACAAGCAGGAATGCGGCATACTTTTCGATGATGCTGACATTGGGCAGGATCTGGGCGAGCTGTTTTGGTTTGTGAGCCCTATAGACAGCAGAACCAATTTTACTAACGGGCTGCCGTATTTTGCCACTGTGGTTGCTCTAGTGAAAAATGGGGAGGTCACTGCAGCGGTAGTTGATGCTCCTGTACTGAGGGAAACGTTCTACGTTGACAAAGGTCTGGGTGCTTTTGTGGAGAATTATCAATCCAGATATGCCAGGATGCACGTTGCGAAGAGGGAGAGCATCAAAGCCGCATTGGTGGATGTTTCTGCTGGATGTCCGGATGTTCTATCACTAACTCAAAACCTCGTATCACAGCACGCTGTGCTGCGCTCTATGGGGTCTGTTACGCTTGGGTTTGCATACGCGGCCTCCGCCTGCTATGATATGGTGGTCTATTCCAGAGTTCATGAATACAAAGCCCGTATAGGTAGGCTCTTCATTGAGGGGAGTAAGGGCAGTATGATAAACAAAGACGGGATGCTCATTGCGGGCAGCTTCTTTTTGTGTGATTTTGTCGAGCGAAATTTCTTACGGTGAAAAGGGAATATCTTGTAGAAGGAACGTGTTTTGAAGTGCGCGTAGACAGATATTTGCGGGGCCTTCTGCCGGGTGTTACTCAGTCTTTTATAGAGCGGCTGCTGCGCAGGGGAGAAATACTACTGAACAACACAAAAGCCAAGTCGTCCACGCGGGTCAGCAATGGTGATGTCTTGAGCATAAAACATGCTGACCGCATTGCACTGCGCGAGAAAGAAATACGTGCACTCCAGCATGTGCCGCTTTTGGACCTGATAAGTGGTAGCATACTGTATGAAGATAAAAACATCATAGCAATCAACAAGCCCGCTGGTGTCAGCGTTCAGGGTGGTAGCAAGGTTAAGGTCAGTATTGACGACGTGCTTGATAAGATAAAGCCAGGCGAGTGCTGCAGGATAGTTCACAGATTGGACAAGGACACAAGCGGTGTACTTGTGCTGGCGCGTAACCTAGATGTTGCAAGGTACCTTGCGCGCGAATTTCGAGAGCGGAGAGTCAAAAAAGAATATATTGCGGTTACCAGAGGTGTGCCACAGCCGGCATCCGGGGAGTGAGCACGCCAATATTTTACAAGGTACGGTCTGCCACCGGGGAGAGCATGATTGAAAAAGAGGCCAAGACTTTCTTCTCGGTTATGCGGATTTTGGGAGATTGTGCGGTGGTGTTGCTGCGTCCAGTTACGGGAAGGAAGCACCAATTGCGGATTCACATGTCGCAGATTGGATGCCCGATAGTCGGGGATAATAAATACCACAAGTGCGATCTTGCTGAGAAGGAGATGCTACACCTGCATGCTTCATTGCTGACCTTTGAATTAATGGGCCGTACACTCAGCATAGCCGCTAATGTGCCCCGCTATATGGAGGAGAAGATTAACCCACTTTAATGCTCGTGAAACCGCGTCCATTTTAAATTTGTTCCGCTTTAATACCCTACGATAACCGGCAAGGGTGGTCGCCTGCTGCGTAAGTGCTAGGTGCGCACTACCCAGGGGATGTGCGACTGCGGCACAGTTCCGGGTTTCAAGCATCATGGTAAGCTGCGGTGTGGCGCACGAATGCTACTAACTCGGTAGTGAAGTACGGCGGAATTACCGTTGAGGAGGGCGAGCCGGGGAAATCACACGCGGCGTTGTTTATGGCTGGTCGTACGATACGGCGTTTCTTGTCTCCTTAGCAGAATATAGGCATTTATCCGCCCTATTTAAAAAGTCCTTAGCCTCCTCAGAAGGGCGAAACTCTGCTACCCCGATACTTACGGTTTTTTCAAGCGCACCTCCGCTTGTGTTGAATGGCTCTTCAGCAATTTTTTGCCGAAGTCGTTCAGCCGCCGTCACGGCTTGATCTATACCCGTTTCTGGCAAGATGATGACAAATTCCTCGCCTCCAAATCTTGCAAGTAGGTCAGATATTCTAATATTGTCGAAAATTCTTTTTCTAAGCTGCTGCAGAAGCTCATCCCCGACAGTATGCCCAAAAGTATCATTTACCCGCTTGAAATGATCTACGTCTATTATCATTACAGACAGATCTTTACCTTTGTCACGCGCTTCGTTCACAATATTTTGGAAGTGCATATCGAAATATCGTCTGTTATAACACCCCGTCAAAGGGTCTGTGATCGACATTTCCGCATTATCTTCCAAGTGCATGCGCAGCGCATCTTGATATCTTTTCCTTTTGACTTGCACATTCGTCCTCGCAAGCAGCTCGTTGCTGTCTACAGGAGCCATGATATAGTCGCTAATGCCAATCTCAAAAGCCCTGCTCAGGATGCCAATATCGTCGCTTTCATCTAGTAGCACCAGTATGGGAGTGTAGCGCGTATTATTGTTACTCCTGAAGTTTGAGCAGAATCTGAGCCCATCGCCACCAAAATTGAGGTCTATTATGAAGAGATCATAGCTTTCCGCGTTCTGGAGATTGACATCCTGCGATGGGTTGTCCAACACCGCGGTTTCTTGAAAATACTCCTGCAGCACGCTGTTCATGTGTTCTGAGCGCACCTTATCACTATCGAGGATCATGATTTTGGCGTTGGAGATCTGGTTTGCGTAGTGCATAATGTTCCCGTCTACCGAGCTCATTTCTGTATTGGTCTTGCCTCTGAGCCTTAGCTCGTCCACGAGAATTTTGAACCTGGTGAGCGATCTGATTCTCGAAAAAAGCGCTACGTCGTTTATTGGTTTGGTCAAAAAGTCATCAGCTCCGGCGCTGATTCCATTTACGCGGTTGTCAGTGGTGTTATCCAGCGCCGTTACCATTACAACCGGTATGTAGGTTGTAGCAGGGTCAGCTCTTAGTCTTCTACAAGTCTCGTATCCGTCCATGCCTGGCATCATGACATCAAGCAAGATTAAATCCGGATGCTTTTCTCTTGCCAGCTGTATGGCCTCTTCGCCGCTCATCGCGGTGAGCACATTGTAGTATTCTTTGGTGAGCTTTGCCTGCAACAACTTGACGTTAGCTATGAGGTCATCTACCACCAGTATTTTTGCTGTCATTATTTTCTTCTCATGCTAAATGATCGTATAACCCGGGATTAGGGTACTATTGGCTGTGGTTGCTGATCAATCGGGTATTGTATTATACCATGCCACCCACACGCGTGCCAATTTCACAGTACGTCAGCACACAGCTATACACACTTGGGCGCTGTCTTACTTGCTGCGGTAGCCGATTAATGGCGCCACCATAGACTTAGTTGTCCTGTTGTTGCGGCTTGGCTTGTGCAGAGGCATCATCCGCCGCGCGTCCTGTCTCTGAGGCATCCAGTGCCTCTTTACCGCGACTATCGCGCCCTATTACATCGCTAACTTCGTAAGCCTCGTATAGAACCCCATCATCGCCCATTATGCGCTTTTTTGGCACTGCATAGCCAGTGCCTGTGCTATCACCACACGCTTCGCGCATGGAATTCCAAACTTCTTCCTTAATTTCTGTGAACTTTCTGTAATATGCCCCGGCGGTTTTTAGTAGCCCGGGAAGCTTTTTCGGATCTGTAACCAGGCACCCAACTACCAGAACCAACACCATTTCTGACAGGCCCACATTAAACATGGTGATCCTTTTCTGCAGTGAAGACACTTAACGCCCTGATTATTAGCACTAATCTACTGAGATCCAATTGTGTAGAGTTTATATCCTCCAAAAATCTGTAGTATCCATCCAGCTGACTCTTGTATTGAGTGCACCAGGAATCTACATGCTCCTGTACCACGCCGTCCACGCACTTTTGCATATCTACTTTCTCGAGTATCATGCGCTTTACTATGTTGCCAGTGATTATGGACTGGTAATCGCTAAGATCATCCAATAAGTTCCT
>NZ_AFMS01000074.1 GCF_000215485.1 Anaplasma marginale str. Florida | reverse complement strand
ATAATCCGGGCTTTCTTTGATTCTAGATCGCAGGTAAGGAAGCGCACAGCTAATCACACCCGCAACCAAAAATGGAATTCTCCACCCCCACTCGTGCATCTGGGCCTCCGTAAGGGCAGTCTCGCACAATCGCAACACAAACGCACCAAGAAATAGCCCAACGTTACCAAACACAGTTCCGATGACCCACGTCATCTTCACCTGGTGTTTTTCAACACTCTCAGCCATTAGTACAACACCACCAACTTCGGCGCCGTAGGCCAACCCTTGAATGATTCTCAACACAACCAGCGCAATAGGAGCAAGACTCCAAGTTTTAGGAGTCGGAAGCACAGATATGAGGAAAACTGAACCTGCCAGCATACCAGCAGAGATGTTGAGCGCCAGTCCTCTGCCTTTCCTGTCACCCAAATAACCAAACATCGTTGCGCCCAGCGGCCGCGCGACAAAAGCAGACGCAAAAACTAAAAAACCCATGAGCGAGGACAAGTATGTGGCGCGATCTCCTTGATCAGACAGAAAGGCACTCTGCAGGAAAAACACTTTTGCCATAATGGAACTAAGCATGCCGTAGACGATGAAGTCGTAGCTTTCTATGCTCATGCACAGCAGCACAGCGAATACAACTTCGTTCAGGCCGGTAATTCTTTTCCAGAGTTTACGCACAAGCCAACACACCACACCGCAACCTGGCCAGTTTAGCACAGGGGATATGTGCGCTCAAGTGATATTACAGCCGGATACGGGTATAACCTAAAGTAACGCCTACAACCCCAGGCGTAGTGCCGCACGCATATGACAGTATCCTGCAGCAGGCAGCTTACACCCCGGCATTTACCGCTAATAGTAAACCTACTGCTGCGGATCACCACTTTCCGACACAGATCCGGTGCGGAAGCTATTTCGGCACTTCAGGGCGTCGTGCCGCACGTGGTTAAAGCGCACAAGATGCCGGGCACAGCACACCTCCACGTATCCTCGACAGAAGTTCATATGCAGAAAAGGTAGAAAGTCTTCCCGGGGTAACGTCATTTGCTCTGCATATCGCAGCAAGAGCTCCTTGAAACCTTGTTTTGCAGCATGTATAACCTCAGCACAATCCTCCACCTGCACCACTTCAGGTGCTGTGCTGCCCAACTAGACCCTCACAATTTGAACTCAGACTACCACTTTCACCGAGCTCCCCCATAAAAAATCTGGCTCTCTCCAGAACATTTTTGGGAAACCCGGCAAGTTCCGCAACGTATATCCCGTAAGATTTGCCCGAAATCCCCGCTACTAGCTCATGTAGAAATACAACTTGGCCCTGCCACTCTTCTATTTTCATGTAAAAACACTGCACGTTCTTCAGATAAGAACTAAATTTCGGCAGTTCGTGATAATGCGTGGCACATATAGCTCTGCTCTTCGTAACGTCGTGAATATGCTCTATAACCGCCAGAGCTATGGAAAATCCGTCGTGGATCCCCGTGCCTCTACCAACTTCGTCCAGAATTACCAAAGACCTATCGGTTGCTTGGTTTAGGATAGCCGCGGTCTCAGCCATTTCTACCATAAATGTGGAATATCCCAACGATATGCTGTCCGAAGCCCCTACCCTGCTGAAAATTTTATCTATAACCCCTATATGCGCACTCTCCGCCGGCACGAATGACCCGATGTGCGCCAAAATCGCTATGAGTGCATTCTGCCTGAGGAAAGTGCTCTTCCCGGCCATGTTTGGCCCTGTAATGAGCCACATCCTGCCATCTTCCGAGAGGTTGACATCATTGGCAATGAACCGCACACCCGTCTCAACCACGGGATGGCGCCCTCTTTTTACTGCGAACTCTCTGCTATCATCAACAATAGGCCTGACATATTTGTTCTCCACCGCCAACCTGGCAAGTGAAATCAAAACATCCAGCTCCGCAACCGCATTGGCCGCAAGTTCGACGCTTTGCGCCTCCTCCGAAATTCGTAGACAAAGTCCGCGGAAAATCTGAGCCTCAAGCTCCATAATCTCACTTTTGGCAGCGGTGATTGTCTCCTCAAGTTCCCTAAGCTCCGCGGTGGTATGGCGCATCGTATGTGCCAGGCTCTGCCTGTGTATGAAGATTGTATCTTTAAGTTTATGC
>NZ_AFMS01000075.1 GCF_000215485.1 Anaplasma marginale str. Florida | reverse complement strand
GTTATTGGTGGTTGGGATAACCTCTTGGCTGTCATACCCGGTGGTTCGTCTGTTCCCATGTTGCCCAAATCTGTTTGTGACGATGTGCTGATGGATTTTGACTCCCTCAAGGCCGTACAATCTGGCCTCGGTACAGCCGGGCTGATAGTGATGGATAAGTCTACAGACTTGGTGGAGGCAATTGAGCGAATTTCGCGCTTCTATATGCATGAGTCATGTGGTCAATGTACTCCATGCCGGGAGGGCACCGGATGGATGTGGAGAATGATGAAGAAGATGGTTGATGGGACCGCAAAAGATGGCGAAATAGACAAGCTGCTTGACGTTGCATCCCAGATTGAAGGCCATACAATCTGTGCGCTTGCGGACGCTGCGGTGTGGCCTATACAAGGCCTGTTTCGCCACTTCAGGCACGTGGTTGAAGATCGGATTGGTAACAAGGGAAAGAAAAAGCGCCGGGTCGCGGCTTCATGAACGAGGGCGGTGCACCACGTGCGTATTCTATTTACTGCAAGTTGAAATGGTGCTTGTAGCCCTGCTGTTGGGGTTATCGTGTCATAGCTGGGCCTTTTGTGTGTAAATCGCCGATGGGTTGGGACGAATGAACTTGCACCTGCGCGCTGTTGTGCTATCATCCCTAATGTTGTCACTGTGAGGGGTCGGTGCTCAGCTTTTTGTTCTTCTGCTTTGCGGGAGTGGCGGTACTGTCTGCTGTAGGTGTTGTCCTGTTGCCAAACCCGGTATACTCGGTTTTGAGCTTGATTTTGACTTTTTTTGTCTCCAGTGCCGTGTTTATCATGTTGGGGGCAGAGCTGGTGGCCATGCTGCTCGTCATAGTGTACGTAGGGGCGGTTGCCGTACTTTTCTTGTTTGTTGTGATGATGCTGGATATCAGTCGAGTGGGGTCCAGACACGGCTTGGTCAAGCACTATCCGCTTGGAGTTGCGTGCATGTTTTTGTTTTTTGGCTGCATGGTATACTCGGTTTTTCATGCCAAGTCCTCTGCAGTCGATGGTTCTGGCAGTGGGTTCGGCAGCGTGGATAACGTGTTCCTTATAGGCTTGCAGCTTTACACTGAATACGCTTATGCGTTCCAGCTGGCCGGGGTTTTGTTACTCATTGCCGGGGTTGGCAGCCTAATTTTGATAGTCGGGGGGAGCAGTGGTCGGTCCCTGAAGCAGGATGTTGGCCAGCAGGTTGGGAGATCATCTAGGATCAAGTTACTTTCACCTGAAGTAGGTGTGGGCGTTTCTGATGCGGACTGAATCGTTTATGCTGAGGTTGGTTGATTCGCTCCACGTAGGGGAGGTGGTATGGAGTTTTTAGTCAATGCCGGCTTGTCCCTGGATCACTTTTTGGTGCTTGCGGCTGCTTTGTTTGTCATTGGTGCTTGTGGCATAGTGATAGGGCGAAAGAGTGCGATCAACGTTTTGCTTTCCCTAGAGCTCATGTTGCTGGCTGTGAATGTGAATTTTGTGGCCTTTTCCGCCTATAAGGGGGACATTCAGGGGCAGACTTTTGCGGTGTTCATACTCGCTGTTGCGGCTGCGAAATCTGCTGTGGGCCTGGCGGTGATGTTGGCGCATTTCAGAAATGTTGGGGATATTGACCTCAGTGAGGCGAGTTCGTTAAAGATGTAGTTAAAGGTGGCAAAGGTGCACGTTTTGGTGCATGGTACATTTGGGGGTGAGGGCTGCCGTATAGTCCGTGTCCTGTGGTAGTTGTATGTTTAGTGTCGAGTTTCTCTGTGTTACGCTTCCCCTAATTGGGGCTATTATCGGACAGGCTATGGGGCGCAGCAGGTTTTTATCTGCCGGCGTGATCTCTTCGTGCGTATTTTGTTCAGCCGTACTATCTTGGTACCTATTCCTTACGCTACAGCAGCGCTACAGTGTTGAGGTGATGCCCTGGTTCCAGATTGGAGAGATGGCGATTGTATGGTCAATTTGCATCGACAAACTATCTGCCATAATGCTTGTTGTTGTGACTACCGTCTCGCTGATGGTGCATTTGTATTCGATAGGGTATATGAGCAATGATAGCGGTGGAACCAGGTTTCTCGCTTACCTATCTGCCTTCACTTTCTTCATGATGGTCCTGGTTACCAGCGGAAATTTCGTGCAGCTGTTTTTTGGCTGGGAAGGCGTTGGGTTGTGCTCTTATCTGCTGATAGGATTTTGGTTCAAGAAAGATGCAGCAAACAGATCGGCGATGAAAGCATTTGTTGTGAACAGAGTGGGAGATCTGTTTTTTCTGTGTGGTATGTTGGCCATTTTTTATGTGTTTCGGTCTCTGAGTTTCGATGAAATTTTCGAGCAGATCTCAAACGGAGCGGGTTTCGGCGTTGTAAATGTTTTTGGGTATCAAATACAAGTTGTAAGTATTGCGTGCATATTGCTGTTTCTTGGGTGTATGGGGAAATCTGCCCAGCTTGGCCTCCACACGTGGCTCCCAGATGCTATGGAGGGGCCCACTCCCGCGTCTGCACTCATACATGCAGCAACCATGGTGACAGCAGGTGTGTTTTTAATTGCGCGTTGCTCGCCAATTTTTGAGCTATCGCAAGCTGCCCTGGACGTTGTGCTGGTGGTAGGTCTGGCAACGTGCCTAGTTGCGGCGCTAGTTGCGATTGTGCAGGAAGACATCAAGAAGATAATAGCCTATTCCACTTGCAGCCAATTGGGCTACATGTTTGTTGCGTGCGGCACTGCCAACTACCACTTGGCGATTTTCCACTTGGCGACACACGCGCTTTTCAAGTCTCTACTGTTCCTTGCCGCGGGTAACGTAATCCACTCTAACGCTGGTGAGCAGAGGATTACACATATGAGCAAGAATTGCTGGCGCGATATACCACTAACCTACGCGCTGATGTGGATAGGCTCCCTATCACTCATGGGTGTGTTTCCTTTTGCTGGGTTTTATTCCAAGGAGCTGATCATTGAAAGTAGCAGCACTAGCGGCGTTGGCTTTATGGTGACAAACTTAGTTGCCTGTCTTACTTCCGTGTATTCGTGCAGACTGATGCTAAAAGTGTTTCACAATTCTTCTGCAAAACGGATTTCGTCTATACATGAATCCAGTAGCATTATGCTGTTCCCGCTGCTGATACTAGCAGTTGGGGCGGTATTTTCTGGTGTGGTGCTCAAGAGTTTTTGGGGTATTACTGAAGGTGCATTCTGGGATGGTAGCCTAAGGGTGCATGCGCATGAAAACAGCGGGCTGCTGCTCTCTCTCCTTCCCGCAGTCTTGGGTATCGCTGGCGCATTACTGTACGTGGCCTACCACAATAGGTTTTGTATTATTGCTCTTCCGGGAAAGCTTGTGGGGCCGGTCCATACGGTTTTAAAGAATAAATTTTATTTTGACGAGCTGTACGACCTGGCGCTAGTACGTCCGATGGACAGGATAGCCACGACCTTTCGGGTTGTTGTAGACCAAAAAGTGATTGATTATTTCCTCTTAGGTGGTATTACTGGGGCTGTGAGCACATGCGCCAGGTATAGTGTCAAGATGCAGAGCGGGCGCGCGTTTGATTATGCTCTTGTCATGTTGTCCGGGGTGGTAGCTGCTACACTGTTGGTGGTATATGGTTTTGTAATACGGTGATTCTTCTGATGATCCTAATACCGGCGTTGGGGTCCTGTCTGGCGGCGTTTTCGCGTGGTGCTATGTCCAGGGTTGTGGGTCCAGCCGCCGTGGTTGTAACGCTGGTGGTGTTTTGTATGAGCGTTGTGCCGCTGGTGCGCGGGGGTGATTTCGTTGGAGGAATAGCTCCACAATCATGGGTGGGGCAAGTTTTTTCCGTGGATGCGCTATCCATGATATTGACGGTGCTGTCCACTTTCCTGTTTCTCATATGTTCACTTTTTTGCGTTTTTAGTCCAGGCGGGGCGCCGACCGTTCCTTCCTTTTTTGCGTTGCTGCTTTTACTAGAGAGTCTTGTTATTGCTGTTTTCTGCACACATGACATCTTGTGGTTTTTTATTCTCTTCGAAGCCTCTTTGGTTCCAATGTTTTTCATGATCGGGTTTTGGGGGCACGGCGATAAGGTGGGTGCTGCATTTAAATTTCTTATATACACAGCCACAGCTTCAGTCGGGTTTTTGGCGGCTGTGGCGTGTATTGATGCTGTTGCCAACGCAACTTCCGGGTCATTCGATGATGTTGCTATCGGGCTGGCGACTAGTGTGCACCTCCGCTGGCAGATATGCTTTTGGATTTTGTGTTTTGTTGCGTTTGCCGTCAAACTTCCGGTGGTTCCTTGCCATACATGGTTGCCGAGCGCGCATGTGCAGGCGCCAACTGCCGGATCCGTGCTGCTTGCAGGGTTGCTGATCAAACTTGGTGGATATGGGCTTTTGAGGTTTTGCATCCAAATGTTGCCGGTAGTTAGTGCACATTTTGCAAAATTTGTGGTCTGCTTGAGTGCGATATCGTTGATCTATGCATCTTTGACGGCGTTTGCGCAACGCAATATGAAAATGCTCATAGCATATTCCTCCGTTGCTCATATGAGCTTTGTTGCCGCGGGGATGTTTTCTTTGAATGAAGCCGGAATACTTGGGGCGGTCTATCAAATGCTGAGTCATGGCCTAATATCCGCCGCGCTGTTCCTGTGTGTTGGCATGGTATATAGCAGGACGGGGACCATGGAAATGTCTGAGTGTCGTGGGTTGGCGTCGAAGATGCCAAAGCTTTCCGCGATGATAGTGTTCTTCAGCATGGCTTCTGCAGGAATTCCTGGTACTTCCGGGTTTATGGGGGAGTTTTTGTCAATGCTTGGAGTTTTTAAGTCATTCGGGCCAATGGTTGTTTGTTTTGCCGTAGGTATGGTACTAAGTGCTGCGTACATGTTGCGTCTGTGTAAAGAGGTTGTTTGGGGTTCCGCTCCTGCGGGTTCTGACAAGTTTGGTGATATTAACGCCGGAGAATTTGCTATTTTAGCGATCCTAGCTATCCTCGTGTTGGTGCTTGGCGTCTTTCCTGCGCCGTTGCTTACCATGTTAAAGCCTGCCGTAGAGCATTTACTAGTGCCTCTACATAAACTCCAACCTTCCTGGGGCTGAGTATGTGCTGGAGAGAACTGCTATACATGCTGCCCGAGCTTTATCTTCTGGGCTCAGCGATGATTGCCCTATTGCTGGGTATTGTAGTGGATGCGCGCTGGGTACACAGGCTGTCAGCGGTTTCTATGGGTGTGGTGGTTGTTCTCTCTTGGTGGTCAGGTGTTACCGATCATGTTGCTGAAGACGTTCACCTGTTTAACGGCCTCGTGTTGCATACTCGGTACACTTGCATCTCCAGAATGCTAGTAGGTGTTGCGGGGTTTGTAGCCTCCCTCCTGTTTTTGTGCGCGAGAAGGGAGGTGCGTTACGAGTTTTCTGTAGTCATGCTATTCGCAACTCTGGGTGCCATGACTTTAGTGCAGGCAGGCCACTTTCTTTCTTTGTACATTTCGCTTGAGCTAAACAGCCTGTCATCTTGTGTTCTTGTGTGCTTTAATCGCAGCTCGGAGCGCGCGTCTGAGTCTGCGCTTAAGTTCTTCATTTTGAGCGCCCTTTCGTCTTGCATCATGCTTTATGGAATCTCCTTGGTGTACGGGTACTCTACGGGGTTAGAATGCAATGTAATGCAGGAGATTCTCGCAGGGCGAGCTTCGCTGGGGGCCACTTTGGGGTGTGCGTTTGTACTGGTAGGCGTGCTCTTCAAGCTTGCTGTAGTGCCCTTTCACATGTGGGCCGTGGATACCTATCACGGGTCTCCCATGGCGGCTATGGCGTTCTTTCTTATAGTGACAAAATCTGCGGCGATTTTGCTGCTTGCCCGAATTGTTGGGGAGAATGGGATACTGCAACAGAGCATTTTATATGGGATTATTTCCGTTTCCGGGTTGTCCGCACTTGTTGGAGAGCTCGGTGCTCTGCGGCAGAGTAATATAAAGAGGTTGCTCGCATACTCCAACATAGGGCAGCTCGGGTACGTACTGCCGGTGGTTGTCTTGCACGGCACGTCTTCGTATGCCATCTTCCACTACGTGTTGACGAGTTGGGTGATAAATGCGTGGATTTTTTCCGTACTCCTCAGGTACGATGATGAAGGGTTTGAATTAGCAAGCCTTGCTGGTATGCACCGAAGTAGCCCATTTGTGGCTTTCGCGTTGGTCGTCTCTATGGTTTCAGCTGCCGGGTTTCCGCCGTTTTTGGGATGTTGGCCCAAATACTTTTTTCTCAAATCTATCGTGATGTCAGACATCCCAA
>NZ_AFMS01000076.1 GCF_000215485.1 Anaplasma marginale str. Florida | reverse complement strand
TCTATCGGAGTGGCTCTCGTGATATTTCATGCCACGCAGCCGGTCATCCGAGTCTAAAAAAGAAAAAAACTCCCCTATGGATTGGCGGCTTCCGGCTATAGTCGCATTGATGCCCTGCTCGGCCAGAATCACAGTTCCTTTAATGCCGCGTGACAAGCAAAACTCCAAAATCACAGGCTTCATGTCATAGTAATTGTGCAGGTGGACAAAGCGGTAAAAGGCCGCAATAACGTAACCCATAGCTACGGATAACACTAATCAATGGCCCCAATGCTATTGCAGAAAGGCAAAATTGTCAATTCCGCCCCTTCCAAGCTTTATACCACACTGATCAAGAATCGGTACGCGCCAGGCCATGCTCTCTGTGTAGCATAACCATTTGTGAGGTTACACTACTGATGCGAACAGACTGATTACCGTTGCAACACATTGGACACACAACCTCGAAACCCGCGTAGGAAGCTGCGTATGTCACAGGGCTTTTTTGATTCTGGTTGCACAATCTTCGGCGCGAGGACGGTGCCGTTCCCACATTGTATGTGTAGCTCGTCATTTACTACATCACCGATCTGCGCCCCGGCAAGCTCGTAGTTATCGGCTTCCAAAAGTTTAACTCGCTTACCGTCCAAAAAGAAAAACATCCTCGGGTAAAATGCCCTAACCTGCCGACATATATAATCCGCGGCATCGTTGAAATTCACACAGAACTCTGAGGGTTTCGCGGCATAGGTGGCCCCGGCATCATCCTGGCTTACGGACCTCATGGTATCTAAATTATCCAACACTTTAAGGAGCATTCTACCACCCATGCTTGATAGCCTCTCGCTCAGCGCGACAATGTTCTCCCGGCTACCTATGGGCGTGCTTTCCTGCAAAAAGATATCTCCGGCGTCCAGTCGCTCATTTAACTGCATTATGGTAACCCCGGTCACCGCGTCTCCGGACAATATTGCGTGTTGCATCGGCGCTGCGCCTCTCCACCTAGGCAGCAGGGAGGGATGGACATTTATGCACCCGAAGCGGGGAACTTCAAGCATCCACCGCGGCAAGATCATTCCGTAGGAGGCCACAATTATGGCATCAGGCATGTACTTTTCAATTATGTCCCGTTCGCTATCAGAACTAAGCGACGCTGGTGACCTAACGGGAACATTATGCGCATCTGCATAGGCATGCACTGGTGTTTTCGTCAACAGATGCCCTCTGCCCGCAGGTTTTGGGGCCTTGGTATAAACAGCTAAAACCTCATGCTGAGAGCCTATTAGAAATTCGAGAGTCGGCACAGAGAACTCTGAAGATCCCATGAAAATTACTTTCACAACACCTCCACAACTAAAGGCCGGACACGCAATTTTGGGCCATAGCTCCCAGAGGAGACGTACACGCAACAGAAGCCGGCAAGCCTGATTAGAGTGTGGGGCTGGCAGGATTTGAACCTGCGGCCAACTCGTTATGAGCGAGCTGCTCTAACCCCTGAGCTACAGCCCCATCACTAGCCCATTGTACGACACCGCACGCAAATTACAACGAGTATTCCGGTTCTAGTGGACCAAAAACCACCGGTCAAGCACCCTCAACCACATGCACACACGCCAGCCGAGCGCACAGGCTATAAAGCCAACACCGTAAACCTACACGAACAAGGCTCCGGCATCCCCGGACCCACAACACAAAGATCCGCACGGAAACCGCGCACACTCCGCGTCACACAATTCTACACCAAGCGCGTGGAGAGCCTGGGCACCACCCACAACACTACCAAAACATATGCAACGTGCCACGCACACCGCAACCTAGCACCAACAGCACGGCAACGCGGCCGTGTGCGTCACAACCGCCTCCTAGTTGAACAGGGTGCAGTCCCCCCCTTCATCAACGCTGGGGACCTTGTCTACAAACACCTCATCCTCGCTCAACGGCACAATCTTGCCCATGAGGGCGCCCTGTATCACCTCATCAACGCTAGAGACCAGCACTATTTCCATGCACCGAGTGACGCTTTCCGGAAGCTCGATAATGTCTTTCTTATTCTGGCTAGGAATTATAGCAGTTGTAATCCCACCACGCAGCGCGGCCAGCAACTTTTCCTTCAAGCCACCTATGGGCAACACCCTACCCCTCAGTGTAACCTCGCCGGTCATAGCTACGGTATTCTTCACGGGGATACCCGTCATGAGTGAGACTATAGAAGTGCACATCGCAATGCCGGCAGATGGCCCATCTTTGGGGGTAGCCCCCTCGGGAACGTGGATGTGTATGTCATTGACTTGAAAATCCCTAGACTTTATACCAAACCCTACGCACCTGGATCGAACGTAGCTATAGGCCGCTTTTACAGATTCCTGCATAACCTCGCCAAGCTTTCCGGTATACTTCACGCCCCCCTTACCCGGCATGGTTACAGACTCTATAGTAAGCAGGTCCCCACCGGTGTCGGTGTATGCAAGGCCTGTGACCACACCAACCAGGCTGTCCTTCTCTATAATGCCGAAATCATACTTACGCACTCCCGCATACTTGCCGATGTTGTCAGAGGTTATAGACAGGCTGGTTACGGTCTTAGTTTTATCAGTTAAAATCTCCTTCATTCCCTTCCTCATAAGAGAAGCCAGCTCCCGCTTCAGGTTCCTGACTCCGCTCTCTCTGGTGTAGAACCTCATGAGATCATAAATCGCCCCATCGGAGATTTCCCACTCCTTGTCGCGCAAACCGTGTTCCTTGCGCAGGCTGGGAATCAGGTGTGACTTAGCTATATGCAGCTTCTCTTCCTCGGTGTAACCAGATAGCTGTATAGCCTCCATGCGATCCAGCAGCGGCTTTTGCATATTAAGGCTGTTTGCAGTTGCAACGAACATCACATTAGAAAGGTCAAACTCGACCTCCAGATAGTTATCCACAAAGTGCTTATTGTGGTCCGGATCGAGCACTTCAAGCAGCGCGGCGGTTGGATCACCCCTATAATCAGATCCTACCTTGTCAATCTCATCTAGCAAAAACAAAGGGTTGCATGTTTTCGCTTGCTTTAACTGTTTGATGATCTTCCCAGGCATTGCCCCAACGTACGTCCTGCGGTGCCCACGTATTTCGGACTCATCATGGATACCACCCAGGGATACGCGGACAAACTCGCGCCCAGTGGCTTCTGCTATAGATTTCGCAAGTGAAGTCTTCCCCACACCTGGAGGCCCAACAAAGCATATAATCGGGCCTTTTGGCTTTTTCACCCTTTTGAGGACAGCCAAAAATTCCAAAACCCGCTCCTTTACTTTGTCCATGCCATAGTGGTTCCCATTGAGAATTTTCAGTGAATTCTCCATGTCTATCCTGGTATTCTTAAACTTGCCCCAGGGGAGATCTAGCAGCCACTTGAGATAGCTGGAAATGATGTTAGCCTCAGGCGACATCAAGTTCATCTTTTTATAGCGCTTAAGGTCGCTTAAGGCGCGTTCCCTGGCCTCTTCAGAAAGAGACACGGTGTTTATCTTCTTCTCAAACTCACTCGCGGAGTCGCTATCACAGCAAGCACCGTCGCTTTCTTCCAGTTCGCGCTGTATGGCCTTGAGCTGTTCGTTTAGGTAATACACCTTGTGGGTAGATTCAACTTGCGACCTTACCCTATCATCAATCTTCTTTTGGGCATTAAGCACGCTAATTTCTAGCTTCACGAGGCCAAAAACCATATCTAGGCGCTTGACGACGCAAAACTCCTCCATCACCTTCTGCTTATCTTCAACGCTGATGGTGAGGTGGGATGCAACAATATCGGACAGGTGCCCTAGTTTTTTTATTTCATATGCGGAGGCAACAACCTCAGACTGGGTTTTTTTGCTGAGCTTGTGCCATATATCGAACTCCTTCAGCACAGAACGCTTCAGCGCTTCTATCTTGTTGTCTATGGTTATGCTCTCATCATCCTCAACAACCTCAACCTCCGCGCTCAAAAAATCATCACCATCGATGAAATTCAGAACCTTGGCTCTGTTTTCGCCCTTAATCAGAACCTTCAACACTCCATCAGGAAGCCTTAGCAATTGCACCACATCTGCGACTGTGCCAACCCTGTACAGATCATCATTACTCGGGTTGTCTATGGAGCCATCCACTTGCGTTAGGAGTAGAATTTTACAGCAACTATCATTCTTGGCAGCATGCTCCAAGGCACTTACAGATTTACCCCGACCTACGGAAAGGGGCATGACGACCCTGGGGAAGACTACAGTGTCCCGCAGCATCAAAACAGGCAGCGACAAAACCTTACTCTCTTCCATAAAGAACCCCCACCTTACCTAGCCACTCTCAAAACAGTTTCTGCTCATCATAACATCCTCAACCATGGCAGCGTCGACAACAACCTTACCGCCCTCGCAGCCTAAAGGGTTAAACATGAAGTCGAGTAACAAAGATTCCATAATGGCCCGTAATCCTCTGGCTCCAGTATTCCGAGCAACAGCCTTCTTTGCAACAGCTAAGAGAGCTGCGTTGTCGAATTTCAGCTCAAGGTTGTCCATTTCAAATAGCTTAGTATACTGCTTAACCAAAGAGTTCTTTGGTTCCACTAATATGCGATAAAGGGTTTCCTCGTCCAGCCTGCCCAGGGAGGTGACAACCGGTATCCTCCCGACAAACTCTGGTATCAATCCAAACTTTACGAGGTCCTCAGGTTCAGTATAGCACAAAATGTCCTTGCGTTTATCGGCGATCTTTTGAACATTTGCTTCAAAGCCCATACAGCTGCCGCGATTCCTCGCCTCAATAATTTTCTCAAGGCCGTCAAACGCCCCACCGAAAATGAACAGGATGTTATCAGTGTTTATCTGTATAAACTCCTGGTGGGGGTGCTTCCTGCCGCC
The DNA here is from genome assembly GCF_000215485.1 of Anaplasma marginale str. Florida. Taxonomy (GTDB): domain Bacteria; phylum Pseudomonadota; class Alphaproteobacteria; order Rickettsiales; family Anaplasmataceae; genus Anaplasma; species Anaplasma marginale. Next base: position 1,894 of record NZ_AFMS01000076.1, on the reverse strand, counting down.
CTGAGGTGGAACAGAAGAGACGGTGCCCTCGATCACTTTCAGCAATGCCTGCTGGACTCCTTCCCCAGAAACATCGCGGGTTATTGAGGCATTCTCCGACTTCCGTGAGATTTTATCGACCTCGTCAATGTATATAATGCCCCGCTGTGCCGCCTCCACGTTAAAGTTGGCAGCTTGCAATAGCTTAAGCAGAATATTTTCTACATCCTCACCAACGTACCCGGCCTCGGTCAGCGTTGTGGCATCCGCCATGGCAAATGGGACCTGCAACACTCTCGCCAGCGTACGTGCGAGCAAGGTCTTCCCCGAGCCAGTTGGGCCTATCAGCAACACGTTGGATTTTGATATCTCAACCTCGCTGATGACTCCAGAATTTCGCAGACGCTTGTAGTGGTTGTAGACGGCAACCGACAGCACCTTCTTGGAGTGCTCCTGCCCTATGACGTACTCGTCCAACACCTGCTTTATCTCCGGAGGCTTTAGGTCAAACCCACCCTGCCTCGCGGGCCTGCCTTCTTCCTGCAATATCCCGCTGCAGAGCTCTACACACTCGTTACAGATGTAAACTCTAGGCCCAGCTATGAGCTTCCTCACCTCGCTGTGAAGCTTTCCACAAAACGAGCAGCTATAGGCGCCTTTTCTAGCCTCTGACATCCATCTTTCCTATATCTGCTCCCCTCCCCGCTTGTCTATCACCTTGTCGACTATACCAAAATCTTTGGCCTTTTCCGCAACCATGAAGTTATCGCGCTCCATGCTGCTTTCTATTTCCTCAAGGGATTTTCCAGTATGCTTGACGTATATCTCGTTCAGCCTGCGTTTGATCTCCAATATCTCCCTGGCATGTATTTCTATGTCAGTAGCTTGGCCGCGGAAGCCACCAGAAGGCTGGTGCACCATTATCCTAGAATTTGGAAGTGCATATCGCATACCAGGCTCCCCACCTGCCAACAGCAGCGCGCCCATAGACGCCGCCTGGCCCAAGCACAATGTGGATACCTTAGGCTTTATATACTGCATGGTGTCGTATATAGACAGGCCCGCGGTGACCACTCCCCCGGGAGAGTTTATGTATAGAGATATGTCCTTCTCGGGATTTTCAGCCTCGAGAAACACGAGCTGCGCTACAATGAGGCTGGCCATATTGTCTTCCACGGTGCCGGTTATGAATATTATCCTCTCCTTCAACAACCTGGAGTATATATCATACGCGCGCTCTCCCCTGCTGGTCTGCTCAACCACCATCGGTACTAAGTTCATAATTTCCCTCTCAAACCCCCACAAAGCACCAGGACCAACAGCTCCCAGCAAAACTCTAGATACTCTCGAAAAGCGACTTTAGATCTCCGGCGGGCACATTCTGCCTTTCTTTCTTGGCCTTGGCAACCATATATCTGACCACCTTGTCCTCAAGCACCTTCCCCCTTATGTGATCTCTAACTCCCTGATTAGACCTCAAAAGTTTGAGCACACTCTCCAAACTTGCCCCGTAGTTCAGATAGTTAGACTGAACAAACGCCGAAATGTCACGTGCCTCCACGGCGATGTTGTTATCTTGAGAAACCTTCATCAACAGCATACCCAGCCTCACGCGCCGCTCAGCTTCTTTCAAGATGCCATCTTCCCCCATGGCTTCAAGCTCGCTCGGGGCAAGTTCACGCCTAATCCTAGCGGACTCTTGAGACACCACAGATTCCGGAACTTGGCCTTGGTAGATTGTTTCCATATGGTCAAACAACTCTTTACGCATCAGAGCATCGCTCATGAAGGCAAAACGGCCCTTTAGGCTTTCGGTGGCAAAGTTTACCATATCTTCAGCGCAGCCAAACCCGCAACTCTTCGCTAGCTCTTCGCGGTCACCAACGTCTTTGGGGACCATGATGCTCACAAGTTT
>NZ_AFMS01000077.1 GCF_000215485.1 Anaplasma marginale str. Florida | reverse complement strand
TTTTTGCTTCGTCGACAAAACTCATGCTATATCACATTATAAAGAAGAGCACTCTTACCCAGGTCTTCTTCTATACGCAGGAGCTCGTTATACTTTGCCAGGCGCTCTGACCTGGAAAACGAGCCTGACTTAATCTGCCCGCAATTTGCTGCAACCGCTATATGCGCGATTGTAACATCCTCCGTTTCACCAGACCTGTGTGAAATTATAACATTATAATTATTCCGCTGAGCAGATCTTATTGCATCTATGGTTTCAGTGAGGGTGCCAATTTGGTTGGGTTTAACCAGAACTGCATTAGCCAACTTGTTTTCCACTCCATTAGCAATGAGGGCGGGATTGGTCACAAAAAGATCATCCCCTACCAACTGAATTTTGTCTCCCAGACGCTTGGTAACTGCCTTCCATCCCTCTATGTCATTTTCCGCCATAGCATCCTCTATGGAAATTATAGGGTACCGGGAAACCATATCCTCATAGCATGCAATTAACTCACCGCTGGTTAGGCATTTGCCGGAAAATTTGTATGATGTGCCATCGTAAAATGTTGACGCAGCGACATCCATAGCGAGGGCAACGTCAGAAGAGGCTCGGTACCCAGACTTTTCAATTGCCTCTACTAAGACGTCAAGCACGTCTGTATTATCCTCCAAATTTGGAGCAAAACCTCCTTCATCACCAGTATTAGTGGAGTGCCCCATTTTCTTGAGTACCTCCTTAAGCTTATAAAACACCTCTGCGCATATCTGCGCCGCATCAGCAAATGTCTTGGCACCTACGGGTACTATCATGAATTCTTGAAAATCAAGCAAGTTATCCGCATGCAGACCTCCATTGATAACGTTTACCAGGGGCAGCGGCATTTCTCTCGCAACCGCTCCCCCTAAATACTTGTATAACGGGATGCCAACACTGTCTGCAGCGGCCTTTGCCACAGCCAATGAAACTCCTATAGTGGCGTTTGCACCCAATTTAGACTTGTTTTTCGTTCCGTCCAGCGACAGCAGAATTTCATCAACAGCTCTCTGATCGAAAGGAGAGACTCCAGCTAATGAATCGGCGACCGTTGTGTTGACGCGCTGCACCGGTTTGAGTACCCCATGCCCAGCATACTTGGCCTGGTCACCATCCCTAAGTTCCACAGCCTCAAACTTCCCAACTGAAGCCCCAGATGGAACAGAGACCCTACCTACGGCACCATCTGACAGCAAAACCTCGACCTCAACTGTAGGACGGCCCCTACTATCTAGGATTTGCCGCGCAACAACCCTATTAATCTTGGCAACTGATCTAGCACTTAGCACAACGGCCCTCACACCCAATGGTGGACAGAATAAACAATCTTTACGAAAAAGTAAACAAAGCAACGAGAGGTAGAGCATTTGGTCAACTACAGGCAATTTCGACTTTCAAGGCGCTGTTCCTCAGGAAGAGGTTGCGGAGGAGGCATAAATATACTTCCAGGTGCCTTGGCGGAGCCGAGGTTGGGTAATTCTGGGTAATCCTATGGCGCTTAGCACCGACATATGCGGTCTATGTTGGCGTAAAAATACTCCTCGCGATCAGTGCCCATAATACATCTTGCAGTGGGTGCCACTACCCAGACATTTTAATGTGTTGCACACTTATTGTGACGCGCTGGGGGTTTGGACGCTAACTTGGGTATGGACTTGGGTAATTTTTTCAGTATAATCTCAGTGCGTTCGTGGTTAGATGAGCACTTGGTGTCAGATTTTATTGACATAGGGGCTCTTGTAGGCCAAAATCCGGACGCTTGCGGTATATCGGTTAGAGGCTTTGAGTATGTTCGCTGTGGTTGAAGCTGGCGGAAAGCAGTACAAGGTTAAGGAGAGTGACGTAATCAAAGTGGAATTGATGGATGTCAGCGTGGGTGAGAAGGTCAAGCTTGACAGTCTCGCTACCTTCGGAGGAAAAAAGAAGGATGCTGTGCTCCAGAGACAGAGCTCTGCGGTTACTGCGGAGGTTGTTGCGCGCTGTAGGAATGATAAAATCATTGTATTCAAGAAGAGGCGCCGCAAGAATTACAGGAGAAAAATCGGCCACAGGCAGGAGTTGGTCGTTTTACGTGTGCTTAAGGTGGGGTAGGTTGTGGCTACTAAAAAGTCCGGTGGTAGTTCTTCTAACGGTAGAGACTCAAGAGGTAGAAGGCTCGGGGTTAAGAAGTTTGGGAGCGAGCTTGTCATTCCCGGTAACATAATAATTCGCCAGCGTGGCACAAGGTATCATCCGGGAAGGAATGTGGGCATGGGCAAGGACCATACCATATTTTCCAAGATTGCTGGGGTTGTCTGTTTTCGCAAGAGGACAGGCGGCAAAGTTTTTGTGGATGTTGTTCCTCAGTCTTGCTTATCATCAGTATAGGTTACAGGGTCTGTAGCTCAGCGGTTGGAGCGCACGCCTGATAAGCGTGAGGACGGAAGTTCGATTCTTCCCAGGCCCACCGTTTGGCTATCAAGCGCGGCGTTTCTTGGCCGCTGTGGGGCCGTGCGTCGTTTTTCATTGGAGGGCGGTGCCGCTTCCCGTAGAATTGAGCGGGGTGGCTTGCATTTTTGCAGCTGCTTTTTTCTTCTCTTTGGGAAAAATGTGCATCATGAGCTGGGCGTCGCTGAAGATAGCACAAGCGCCAGGGTTGAAAACCAGGGGCGTGAGAGTAGGGGAGAGTCTAGCATACCCGTAACGCGCGCTCATGCTTATACGTCACACAAGGAGCGGGTGGTCGTAGGGTGCATGGTTTTTCTTGGCATAGTCCTGGGTTCTTTGTTGATGCACGGTGCTATAACAAGCATTCAAGAAGGCTCGACGCTTTTTTTCATAATGAACATCGGAGG
>NZ_AFMS01000078.1 GCF_000215485.1 Anaplasma marginale str. Florida | reverse complement strand
CCCCATCCTTTACACGCAGCAAAATAACAATGCCAAGGTATGGATCATACCAACTATCGACCAAAATCGCCTTCAGCGGGGCATTCGCATCCCCAACGGGAGCCGGCAACCTGTGGACTATTGCTTCCAAGACATCACTAATACCCATCCCGGTTTTTGCAGAAATCAGCAGCGCACCGCTTGCATCCAAGCCGATAATTTCTTCAACTTGTGACTTTACCCTCTCAGGATCAGAAGACGCGAGATCGGCCTTATTGAGTACAGTAACGATTTCGTGATCATTCTCTATCGCCTTGTAGACGTTGGCCAACGTCTGAGCTTCAACCCCTTGACTGCTATCGATTACCAGTAGTGACCCCTCACACGCCGCCAGGCTTCTACTAACCTCATATGAAAAGTCAACATGCCCAGGCGTGTCAACAAGGTTAAGATGGTAGACGACGCCATCCTTAGCAGCATACGTCAACCTTACAGTCTGGGCTTTTATAGTGATGCCACGTTCCCGCTCTATGTCCATGGAATCGAGCACCTGGTCCTTCATATCGCGGTCCGACAGCGCATTACAAGCCTCTATTAGCCTGTCAGCCAGGGTAGATTTTCCGTGATCTATATGCGCTATAATAGCAAAATTTCGTATAGTGCTTTCGCCCACCACAAGCCCAAAAATAGCGTCTTTGAGAGTTTAAGTCACTATCTCTCCCCTTTCAACGTAATAATTCTCCTTAGGTTCTCGGGCGTGCTACCGGACCACCGATTTACTGCATGATCCAGAACATGTGGCGCCAGCTTCTACTTGTTACCCTTCAGCACAACAATTTCAAATTGTACGGGAGCGCCGGCAGCATCATGCTCGTTTATAGACTGCTTATATAGGCCCCATGCTCGTTCCATAACATTCCTGCTAAGCGGCTCATAATTTCGGCGTATGGTGTTACCCTCCCCCATGTTTTTGAGGCCATGAAATAGGTCATACAGACTATTATAAGCCATTTCAACAGTACTAACTTCTGCAACAAGCCCGGAAAGGCCACAAAGTTGCAGACACTCAAGCATATAGGGGGTAGAGTGAAAGGGTTGGATTCTGGGCGCTACACGCAGCCCCTCAGCGGAGGCCAAGGCTTTTTTAACCCCATACAGAGTCCCACTGCCAAAGGTTGCTGCAACGAAAGCCCCACCATCCCTGAGTATAGCGCGAACTCGTGCAAACACCCTGGCCAAATCATTAACGTTATGCAAGGAAAGATTACTGATGACAAAGTCGAAGCTGCAATCCTTGAAGGGCAGCGCTTCGTCGTCAGCAACAACTAGGAGCCCCCCGCCCACACCAGCAAGCATCTCAAGCGAAACATCACACTGAACTATGCTAGAGCCATCAGGCAAAATGCGCGACAGCTCGCTGGCCACAAGGCCATTCCTGCATCCCAAAATCAGCACGCTGACAGGACAATTCCGCAAGAGGATAGCCACTCTGTCACAAATGAGAGCGGCCACCTCAAAAAAAAGCGGAGCTGAAGCGAAGCACGCACGGGCCCTGCGGTGCCTTACAAGCCTCCTATCGAAGGACACTCAGCCTAAAAGAACCTGGGCTTCTTGTTGCCGCCCCCACCAGAGGCATGCTGCGGCCCGCTACCTCTACGTCTGTCGTTACCATGTACCGGATCAGGCGTACCAACATGCTGAGGAACACTGTAACATCCGCCACTGCCGCTACCTGAACTTCCAGCACTACGGCGACGCACGGGCCTTCCGCCACTGCCACCACTACGCCTTCTCTCCCTAGCGGGGCCAGAAGCATAGTCTCGGAATCCGGAAGCACCGCCGCTGGCATCTCCGAACTGAGGGCCATTCTTCTTATTAGAAGAATATGACTCATGCTCCAACAGATCCCCACTATCTTGATCAACTCTACGCATTGAGAGCTGCACGTGATCTTTATCGATACCGATAACGAGAACCTTCACCTTATCATCAACAGCCAGGACATCGGACACCGAACCTATGTGTTCGTTTTTTATCTCGCTAATGTGCACAAGCCCTCTTCTACCGCCCAAGAAGCTGACAAACGCACCGTACTTGGCAATTTCGCTGATCACGCCACTAAAAACCTTACCGACCTCAGGCTCAGAGACTATGCACATTATCATGTTCTTCGCCTCTTCAACGGCATCCCTGCTTACAGCGTATATCATAACGGTGCCATCTTGAGATATTTCAATCTTAACGCCAGTCTTCTCACAAATTTCCCTGACGTTCTTCCCGCCGGTACCTATGACGTTTTTGATTTTATTCTTATCGATAATCATGGATTCCATCCTGGGCACGTGGTCTCGCACCCCCTCTCTGGATTCCTTGATTACCTTATCCATCTTACCTATGATGAACAGCCTACCATCCTTAGCCTGCTGGAGGGACTTTTCAATTATGTCAAAGCCTATGCCCCGTATTTTCATGTCCATCTGGAGAGCAGTAATACCATCCTTGGTTCCGGCAACCTTGAAGTCCATATCCCCAAGATAATCCTCGTCCCCGATAATGTCGGACAGCACCGCGTATCTGTCACCTTCCTTAATGAGGCCCATGGCAATTCCAGCCACGGAAGACTTAAGTGGCACGCCGGTATCCATGAGCGCAAGAGACGCGCCGCACACTGTGGCCATAGAGGAGGACCCGTCGGACTCAGTAATCTCAGACACAACCCTAATGGTGTAAGGAAAATCCGCCTTTGTCGGCAAAACCGGGTGAATAGCCCTCCAAGCGAGTTTTCCATGCCCTATTTCTCTCCTACCTGGAGGACGAAGCGCCGCAGCCTCACCAACCGCATAAGACGGGAAGTTGTAATGCAATAAAAACCTCTCCCTCCGGTCTCCGTCGAAGCCATCAACCACCTGTTCATCCTGCGGAGTACCAAGCGCAGTTATTACTAGAGCCTGCGTGTCACCACGGGTAAACAGCGCGGAGCCGTGAGACCTGGGGATTAAATCGACTTCTATTTCAATGTTGCGTATCTGATCGAAGCCTCTACCATCAACACGCTTAAGTGTGTCCAAGACTCTGGCACGAACCAAAGACCGCTCGAATGTTTTGATCGCTAAGAGGACCTCCTGCTCGGTATACTCACCGCTCTCCTCAACGTGTTTCCTGCACAAATCTGAGTACAGGCCTTCCCTGGCGGCATCAAGCTGGAGCACTCTGGTTTTCTTATTGTGGTCACTGTACGCGACCGAAAATTTCTCTGAGTAGCCACTACTTATATCGGATACCACCTTGCCTATGTCGTGCGGAACAAACTCGACAACGTCCTTTGGGCCCGCAGCCTCAGCAAATTCTTCAATCAAATCCAAGACCTGAGCACAATTTTCGTGCCCGAAAGTCACAGCACCCAGCATTTCCTCTTCGGAAAGTTCAGATGCCTCCGACTCCACCATAACCACAGAGCTTTTCGTACCCGAATAAAACATGTCGAGCTCGCTCCTGGCCAATTCCTCAGCCGAGGGGTTCAGTATGTAGCGCTCTTCCTCTCTGATGTAACCAATTTTCGCACCGGCTATGGGTGTGGGAAACGGTATTCCCGATATAGCCAGAGCCGCCGCCGCACCTATGAGCGCTACGGTTTCCGGTGGGCTCACTTGGTCATAAGATAGCAAATTGCACACAATGACAATCTCGTCGCAAAACCCCGTGGGAAACAGCGGCCTAATGCTTCTATCAACCAACCGCGAGATCAGCGTTTCTCTATCAGAGGGCTTACCCTCCCGCTTGAAGAACCCACCTGGAATTCTACCTATAGCATAACTCTTCGCAAGAAACTGAACTGTCAACGGCAAAAAATCAACCGGCTCCTTGGACTTTTGCGAGACAACGGTCGACAGTACAGAAGTCCCCCCATAATCAACAACAACGGCACCATCCGCCTGGCGAGCTATCTTACCACTCTCAATAACTAATAGCCTATCTCCCCACTCTACACACTTCCTCGTTATATCAAACATACCAACAATTCCTACCCTCTAAAAAAGCGCCTATAGCGCACAAACAACAACATCAGTGAAATACATCCCTTATGCCAAGCCTCTTGACTAAATCCAGATACGCATCGTTCCCGTATTTATTCCTGACATATTGAAGCCCCTTGCGCCTCTTGCAAACAAGTACCATGAGGCCACGCCTACAGTGAAAATCCTTCTTGTGAACTTTCAGGTGTTCAGTCAGATTACGTATCCTTTCCGAGAGAATTGCGCATTGTACATACGCGGAACCCGTATCCCCATCTTTAACCTTGTACTCGGAGATCAATTCAGATTTTTAGCAGGTGTAATAGACATAAAAACGCAAGGTCCTCCTCTCGGCTACATAAAGAACTTTAGACATCAAAAACGCGCACCGGCCTAGCGGTGCCATTTACAACCTTGCAGACAGCGACAGGAACGCCACCCACCCGGCTTAGGTAACACATATCATAATTCTCAGCGGCATACAAGCCATTTAAGCTTGTGCGCTGTAAACTCACACTTTGTCCCTTTTTCACGATCTCCGCCACCTCCGCATCTACGTGCAACCTTAAAAGAGCATCCCCCATAACGTATGATATCGGAAGTAGCGCCTCATTCAGAACATCAGCATCCGCCAATGCCTCTAGTCTGTCTAATGTTACGGAATTTTCTTCCGAGAAAGGCCCTACACTTTTCCTGCGTAAAAAGGAAACATACCCAAAACACCCAAGGGATGCGCCCAAGTCGCGCGCAAAATGAGCGAATATACACCCCCTTTTTGCATACAATAAGGAAATCTGCAGTGTTGCTTTCTTCGTCCGCAGACAGCAAGTCTATGCTGACAATGCACACCTCCTTGGGTGGCAGTGAAACGGCTTCCCCCCTTCGCAAGCGATACGCCCTTA
>NZ_AFMS01000079.1 GCF_000215485.1 Anaplasma marginale str. Florida | reverse complement strand
TAGAAGAATCTATAAAAAGCTCTGTCAACTTGATTATGCTAGATAATATGGGAGTTTCAGACATAAAAGACTCCATTAAGATGATTGGGAATTCAGCTATGGTAGAGGTTTCTGGTGGAGTTAATCTTGAAAATATTAGAGAAATAGCTAGCCTGGGGGCGGATTATATCTCCATAGGGTCCATCACCCACTCGTTCACGTGTAAAGATATTAGCCTAGAAGTTTTTAAATGATTTATATTAAGTTTATAACTATCCAGAACTTATATCTCTCCATATATCCTTGATTTTTTGGAAAAACCCTTGGTACTTTGGGCTGCAATTTGCGCTAGATTCTTCTTCAAACTTCTTTAGTAAGTCCACCTGCTGTTTTGTTAATTTGACTGGGGTTTCTACAGTAACATGCACATACATATCTCCCCTTCTATCTTTTGAGTTTACCTCCGGCATTCCCTTGCCCCTCATCCTTATTTGGTCTCCGCTCTGGGTTCCTTCCGGTATTTTTAACTTTGTCCAAGAACCATCAATAGAGGGCATTTCTATCTCCCCGCCTAGGGCCGCTATAGTCATTTTTATTGGAACACTACAATGCAAGTCAGAAGATCTTCTAGTGAAGAATTTATGTTCCTTAACCCTGATATATACATAAAGATCTCCCTCCTGAGCTCCCCGAAAACCTGCTTCCCCCTTACCATTAACTCTTACCTTATTCCCTGTTTCTATACCCTTAGGCACAGTTACTAGGAGGCTTACCTCGTTCCTTACCCTCCCGCTTCCTCCACACCTACGGCACTTATTCTTAATAACTTCTCCTTCACCGTTACATACGTTACACACTTCTTCAATTGTTAGGAAGCCCTTCCTGGTTCTAACACTACCAGCACCATTACAATTTCCACATTTTACTGAATTAACCGCTCCCTCGCTTCCTATACCGGAGCATGAAGAACACTTCACGTTTGTTACATAACTAATCGGGACTTTAATACCTTTAAAAGCGTCCTCAAGGGAGACTTCGACATCATATCTAAGGTCGGAACCGCGTAAATGTTCCCTACTAGAGGCTCTTTGTGATTTACCAAAACCTCCACCGAAGAAATCCTGGAAAATATCAGAAAAGTCAGTTGAAAAACCACTGGTAAAATCAAAACCACTAGCCCCTCCACTGGTGAATGTGCTGTGACCATAGCGGTCATAAGCGGCACGTTTTTCCGGATTGCTTAATACCTCATAAGCTTCGCTTATCTTTTTAAATTTTTCTTCTGCTTTTTTATCCCCAGGGTTCTTATCTGGATGGTACTTAAAAACCATCTTACGGTATGACTTTTTAATTTCCTCTGCACTGGCGTTTCTACTTACTTCTAAGATCTCATAGTAGTCGTTGCCACTCATTTCCGGTCTTTATTAAACTATAAAAAATTCAGGTAGACTCTAGTATCTATATACTCGAGAATCAAAATTCAAGGGTAAACGCTAGAACGTTCCATGTATTTTACTAAAATCCAGAACAGTATTATATATACTCACGGATGATACCAACAACCTAGTCCTATTACGGTACAATTCCGTATTCATCTTGTCACACACTCTAACCCCATCCATGAATATGTTAACAAATGAACTAAATTCAAATAGTGACTCCATGGCCTCGAGAAACTTATCCTCTTTTATCAGACTACCCAACAACTTTTTGTAGTGTTGTATTTGATTATACAACTGTATTTCACAATCTTCTTTGCATAACCTTTTATTAGATTTACCATCTAGTTTCCAATCGAAAGATTCTTTTGAGATTATATTATTTGCCCTTCTATAGGCAGTGATGACAGATTTTCCTTTCTCTGTTTTAAGGAAGCTACAGATTACTTCCACCTTCTTTTTAACTATTGGTATATCATGCAACGTTCCAACGATAGCATCCACCACCTCCTTATCTAGATCGCTTTCCTTTAAAATTACTTTTAGTCTGTCGTAGCAGAAAGATAGGATAGTAGAAATCAAAGCGTCTCGGTCAACACGCAGGAAACGGCCCTCATTTTTATTTAATCTTGCTTTACACATGTACATAGACACGGCTTTTGATACCATCAAATCAAGCGGGATAGAAACACTGTTTTCTATCATTACCCTCAATAATGAGATCGATGTTCTTCTTAAGGCGAAAGGGTCACGAGAACCTGATATATTTTCAGTTGCCATGAGCCCAACTAGGCTATCTACCTTATCCGCAATCGAAACGGCTATTCCTATTGGAGATTTTGGACAATGGTCCTTCTGCCCGATTGGAAGGTAATGCTCCTCAATTGCTACGCAAACTTCCTCTTCCTCTCCAGAATGTTTGGCATAGTATCTGCCTATCTTTCCTTGGAGCTCTGGAAACTCTCTTACAACTAAGGTCGCGAGATCAGCCTTAGAGATCATTGCCGCCCTTTCAGTGTTTAACATTGAAGAGCGCGGAATCCACACCGAACAATATTTTGCAAGGGCGGATATCCTCTCCGCCTTATCTAAAAGCGTGCCCAGACCACTCTTGAATACTACACCTGACAGTAGACCAACATAGTAGTCCATATTGTGTTCTTTATCCTTTTTAATTAAGAACAGTGCATCTGATAACCTCGCCCTAAGTACCTTCTCGTGGTTCTTGATTACCATATTATTCACTACACTAGCAGCAGAGGCGAACTTTACTATTTTTCCACTCTGGTCTTTTATCGCTAAGTATCTCTGGTGGTTGGTCATAACACATGAGACTACTTCTGTAGGAATTTCACTAAAATTTTTATCTACACTCCCAATTAGTACTTTTGGATACTCTAAATTACTACTCATATCTTCCAATATCTGAGCATTTTGGTCATACGTAAGTTCCGTGCCAGATATTTGTTCATTCAGTTGCTCAAGAATGTGTTTCCTTCTTGCTTCAACATCCACAATAACCATATTCTCAGACAAGAAGTTGAGATATTCCGCTGCCTTAGTAACGGTGTATTTGCGGTTGGAGAACCTTAGATTTCCGAAGGTTCTATTATTTGCTGTAATACCGGCAACTGAGACTGGTAGGACCTTACCGTCTAAAACACATAAAACGTTAATAACCGGCCGAACCCAATATCCAGTACCTGTTCCCCACCTCATACGCTTGTGTAGAGGAAAGTTTTCTATCATGCATTGTATTACTTCAGTGAGTTCATTGGTAAGGTCTTTTGAACTTAAAACACTGGAGCTGTAGTAGAATTTTTCACCTGAGACCTCCCGTATTTCCAGTTCTTCCACACCACTCTTGCCAACCTTTCTCAAAAAACCACTTATTACTTCTTTGTCAGAAGAAATCCTTGGCCCTTTTATCTCTTTCTTTCCATCACTACTGTTTTGACTAACATTACATGCGATGAGTATTATCCTATGAGAGGTGGCGAATACCTTTGGTGCGTCGCAACTTATTCTTCTACTGGAGAATTCTTTATCGATCCGAGGTAGGATATACTCGTGTGCGGACTTGATGGTTTTGGTAGGAAGCTGCTCACACAGAACCTCAAGTATTAAATCAGAAGACATACTAAGCCGTTCTATACAGTTTTATGTAGGCTTCGCAGCACATGTTTGCCATTTTTCTCACCCTTAGAATGTATGAGGCTCGCTCATTCACCCCGATTGCACCGCGTGATTCTACAATGTTAAGCATGTGGCTTGCCTGGATGCAGAAATCGTATCCTGCAAGAGGTAGATCTTTTTCAACCATGAGAGCGCACATTTTTTCACTATTCTCGAATCTGGAAAGTAGAAACTCAATGTCATAATACTCAAAGGAAAGGGCGGAAAACTCCTTTTCCCTAGCAAGAAATATATCGCCGTATTTTACTCCAGTATCATCCCAAGCTATTTCGTAAACGCTATCGACATTTTGCAGTACCATTGCAATTCTCTCGAGCCCGTAGGCAATTTCACCAGGAATAGTGGTGCAATCAACCCCTCCGACTTGTTGCATGTAGGTGAATTGCGTAATTTCCATGCCATTACACGATACTTCCCATCCAAGCCCTGAGGCCCCTATACTAGGGTTTTCCCAGTCGTCTTCAATAAACCGGATGTCAAAGTCATTTTTCGAGATGCCAATTATCTCAAGGCTTTTCAAATAATCATCAACGAGAGTACTTCTAGATGGTTGAACGATAACCTGGTACTGATGGTGTTGATATAACCTATTAGGGTTCTGTCCGTATCTGCCGTCTGAAGGTCTAATAACTGGCTGCACGTAGGCAACCATGGTTTCCTTTCCTGAAAGAACGGAAATTGAAGTTGCTGGGTGTAGCGTTCCAGCTCCTAGCTCAGAGGTGTACGGATACATGATGGCGCAGCCATAGTCCTTCCAATAGTCATCCAACTTCCTAATTATACTTTGGAAATTCACGCCAGCTTGCGATAATCAACATTGACGGTGATGATGATACGAAAAGGATGCTTTAACAAGAAATTTATTTCGGATTGTACGCTCTACTGAACATGAGATTTTTCTTGTTTTTCATTGCATTTTCACTATTTTTCATTACCATGATGCCGCGGTACATGGTCGTTTTCATTTGGGATGTAGCCAAGCGGTAAGGCAGCGGTTTTTGGTACCGTCATTCGGAGGTTCGATCCCTCCCATCCCAGCTCTTTCCTCCTGAATTTTCCAATGGGTAGTGTGTGTCTATTATAAGATTCATGATGCTTTCCTACCTAATCTGCAATTTTGACAGAATTGTTGTTAGGTTTTTCTTTCTCGTCATATACGCATATTTTTCCTCGATTGCATTTGTGATGCTACATGACGGATGGTCCAGCTTTCTTTTATTTAAAGACCCAATAAATCTATGCACCCGAGTGTATTCTATATTGAAGTGGTACTACTACAACCGGGAAATGATGTCCTTTACGAGAGGGCTGAAGATATTTCTAGCTATGGGAGGAACTTTTGCGCTCCAATATTCTATATGGAATCTGGAATGGAGGAGGCTTCCAGCTTTGACACTGCGCTTCTGTAGGCGTTGTTGCGTTTCGGGTGTAAAGTCGAGTAGGTCTATGATATCAAGAATTGGTATGAGGGCCAATCTAGATGGATCTGATAATGTAAGGCGTAAAATCATTAGTGCGGTGGATGACATACTTAAAGATATTTGGAGGACAGTTTCAACATCGGAGGATAAAATATCCAGCGATGAACTCACTTCCCTCAAAAAGGCCTTTCTCATCAAAATAAGCTACCAGATTGATGAATTTATACGAAGTGCTATAGAATCCAGAGACCGGCAATAGCGCAGGTATAACTAATATATTGTACTTACACCCATGGCATGGGTTATAAGTTTCTCTTTAATACAGGG
>NZ_AFMS01000080.1 GCF_000215485.1 Anaplasma marginale str. Florida | reverse complement strand
ACAGCGAAGTGGCGGAAAAGTTCTGCACGGAATTTGGAATAGATAAATGGGGGGTCTGCACACTTTTTGCGCACTGTCAGGATGTGGATTTTGTTAGCAGGAAGGGTATCGATGATGTTGCCAGTGGCGTTGAAGATTTGATATCCAAAATTGGAGAAAAATTTCGCTTCTACGGGTTGGATTGCACTCCGCATGTTTTTATCAAGGCTGACAATGGAACCTATGGCATGGGTGTAATAGAGGTATACAGCGGGGAAGATGTGCTCAACATGAACAAAAAAAATCGCAACAAAATGCGCATGATTAAGGAAAACAACCCGGTAGAGAGCGTAGTGTTGCAAGAAGGTGTTCCAACCAGTGAGGTATTTGGCACCCACGCAGCAGAGCCGTTGTTATATTGTGTGGGGGCAGAACCCGTGTGTTATCTGTGCAGATATAACTCTACCAGGAGCAGGTTTGAAAGCCTAAACGCCCCCGGATGCGGGTTTGCTGATGTAGGCTCTGGCATCGCGGAGGAGAAAAAGCGCATTTGGCGGACAGTTGGCAAACTTGCGATTCTAGCTGCAGCTATAGAGGCGGAAGAGATAGGAGGTGCCTACGTAAATGGCAGAGACCAGTTGTCATAGGCTATGGTGCGCGTATTGATGCAATTGCTTGCCCTCAGCACGTTTCACAAACGCGGCCAGCGAGCACATTAGGTATTTAAAAACCACTTCCTGAGTTGCGTCAGAAAGCTTACATTGCATTTCTGCTTCTAACAGCCTACGCAATATTACCTGTAATGTCCTATACGAGACCGACGCAGCATTCCTCTTGAGTTTAGGGATGAGTCTAAAAAATACTGGAGGCTGCAATGCCTTCAGGGCGTTATCAATACTTACTTGATTCTGGGCTGCCCTCAGCAAATATTCAAGTTGCATGAAATACTTCAGGCTGGACCTTATAGCCAGTATTGGAGATATTCTATGCTGCATTAGAGTATCCGCACATTTCAAAACATCTTCCAAATTACCGTCTGCTATTGCCACGCAAATGTCATCCAGCGCGGGGTCTACGTCGGTAGACAGGCTTTTTTGTACGTCTTCTGTTGACAGAGATTTTTTTTCACCCAGATATAGCAATAACTTTTCCAGCTCAGGTTGTATACCGGCGGCACTGTGTTTTAGCGTGGTGCAGAGCAGTTTGAACGTGCTATGCTCGTAGGATATCTCATGCTTTGCGAGAAAATCAGCCACTATAAAGCCCACGTCCTCCTCTTTATAGCAACCCACGGCAGCGAATATTTTGTGGTTGTTATAATAACTCTTGAGTGTAGAAGCTCCCGAGAGCTCACGGGCTTGTATTATCACGTAACAATGCTGCGTATCAATGCCTGCCATGATGGTTTTTAGGTCTGCGGATAGCATGTCTTTTGCATCAGTGAGGAGGACTAGAGGCTTTTGCCCGAACATTGGAACGGTCATTAAACTAACCAGCAACTGCTCCGGGTCCCGATTGGCCCTGAGAAATTCCATTTTGTGGATGACAAATTCACCATTGCGATTAATGCGATCCAGGATTTTCTGCGTATACATACTCATCCTGCTGTAATCACTTCCGTGAAGCAGCACGCTCCCGTAGCTTTCTGGACTATTGAAAAAATCTCTCAACTTTGATGGAGTAATCTTCACTGTTATACCGCTTGCGGAATGCGACTGGGCACCCCATTGCCCAGCATTTCTAGTGTACGCGGTATCGCATGGATGTCTAGTTGCTGCATGCATTGATAAAGCCGCAGCGCACCGACAACAACACGTGCAGCCGGGTGGTATTTTGCATGCACAGACATCTTTCAGTTGTTAATTTAATTTTTCCGTGCTGCAATTCCCAGCGCAACTGCGGAATACCACGCCGGAGAAATTGTAACTGCCCTAGAAGCGTGCTATACGTGCTGTAGATGTGGCCTACATGTGAGCGGCGGTGTTATGGGCTTGGAATGGCTGTTAGCCAGAAGGTATATACAATCTAACGGGGGGCGGTTCCTATTTTCTACGGCAACTGTCCTTTCCATTTTGGGCATTTGCATAGGAGTTGCAACGCTAATATCAGTCACATCAGTGATGAATGGCTTTTCTGCGAAGCTGCTATCCAGCATTTTGGGCATGAACGGCCATATTACCATCCATTGCAATCGCCCAGATTATCCAAATGTCATTGCCGAGATTCACCATGTGCCGGACGTGGTTTCTGCCGCACCGGTTATTGAAGGGCAAGCCCTGCTAAAATACGAGAACAACATTATGGGCGCGGTAGTGCGCGGTATGCACATGTGTGATATACACCGCAAGTTGCATGGATATGTTGTAAGGGGTGATGTAGACATGCTTGAGGAAGGAATAGTTTTAGGTTTTAGGCTTGCAGAGAGCATTGGCGCTGATTATGGTGATGAAATCACTATCATTTCCCCGGAAACTTCCCCGACAATTTTTGGCGCTGTGCCACGTACGAAGACATACAAGGTGACCGGCATTTTTGATGTAGGCGTGTACGAATATGACAGCGCTTTTGCGTACATTCCATTGCGGGATTCCCAATTGCTTTTTGGATATGCAAATAAGATAAAGTACATAGAGGTATTTCTTGAGGATGTGACAAAATCTTCCGAGGCCCTCGTTGAAATTGCAAGGAGAACTAGCCTAAAAGTGGAAGATTGGAAAGTGCAACAGGGGCAATACTTCCGCGCCCTTGAATTGGAGCGTGACGCCATGTTTTTTATCCTGGCCCTTATCGTCATTGTTGCGGCCTTTAACATAATTTCAGGGATATCTGTGCTTGTGCGGGACAAAAGAGGTGCCATTGCTATAATGCGCACAATGGGCGTGAGCAGATACGCAGTTATGCGCATCTTCTGCATGTGTGGGGCTTTCATAGGGATATTGGGAACCAGTTTCGGATGTATTTTAGGCGTTGCTTTTTCCGCAAACATTGAGAACATAAACAACTTTTTCAGTTCCTTTGGGCACGGAACACTTTTTGAATCAATAGCGTACTGCCTGGAGGGGATATCACCAGAGATGATGTTTGGAGATATCGCAAGGGTCGTTATGCTATCTCTCAGCGCTTCACTATTGGCTGCTGTGCCTCCAGCGATTGTGGCTGCGCGCCAAAACCCGGTTGATATTCTTAGATATGAGTAAGTAAATGAAGGCAGAAAATTGTGGATGGATAGGAATTTTTTGTATTCTGTCTCTGTGTATGGGGGGAATTACATATTTCGTTCTAGAGTGTAGAGAAATGCTGTTAAATTTCTCGGTTAACATTGAGAAACTTGTAAGTGACCATGCGCACACAAACGCAGCATTGTCTGGCTTGTCATCAGAGGTGCAGCAGCTAAAAAGCTTGGCCTCTCGCAAGAATACCATTGTGGTAAACAAAGATGGGTGCGTACGTACGGAGTGTTTGGCCAGGCTTTTGCTCATGGTGGCGGACCTGCGCAGAGCCTTTGCCTTGGGTGCAATGTCTCATGATGCGGTCTACGCGGTAAAGCCCATGCTTGCGGAATTGCGTGACCAGCAGATTGATGACAACTTCAAAGTTGTTGAGGGGTTCAATCCAAGGAGGGGGTATAGAGACCTGGTTGAGGACTTATCTGATCTTCGCAAGAGGTTACGTGCGACTGTGGTTGGCCCAATTGGCAAACACCTGTCAAAATGGATATCAATAGAAAATCGCAATGAAGCCCTGTGGCGGGAATTTGAGCGCCTAGAGCGCCTGGCACGCCAGGGCGCCTGGGAGGATTGTTTAAATGTGGCCAACGATGCTGCTTTAAGCCCCGTGCCCGGCATAAAATCTTGGGTACAAGATCTAGAATCCATACTAGAGATCGAGAGGAGCTTGTCCACGATATATGACCGGCTGATAGAGCGTGTTAACAGTAATCCAGAGGGAATATGATCACCTATTTGTTGATTTGCATAGTAGCGTCCCTGGCGGCTGGATTGGCTATACAGAATTACGAAGAGCTCGTGCTCAAAATAGAAATTGCTGGATACGTCATAGAGGCGAACACCGTGTTTATAGTTTTTATGGCGTGTGCTCTAGCGCTTCTGCTCGCTGCTTTACTACGATTATGCCTAGCCTGCGCGCTGCTTGTGTATAAAATCAAATGTAAGTCTGTCGCCAGGCAGTACGAATCTTTGGGCAGGGGATATGCCCTACTGAGCCTTGGCGGAGCCATGAACCACGAGCAAATTGTGAATACAGTGGAGAAGCTTCGTGCGCTTGATCGCTATTCTCTTGCGATGTTGGAAACATGTGCATGGTTTAGGCTCGGACAGTATGAAATGGCAGAAAAACCGCTGCTTCTGCTCAAGGGTAGCAGCTTGCCTGATGCGAGACTGGGGTTGTGGTTGGTGGAGTCGCTAAATGGCGAACGAAGCAAAGACTGCAAGTTGAGGGTGTTGCGAAGGTTGTGTGATGTGTTCCACCGAGCACCTTGGGCTGCAATGTTTAGGTTGGAAATTGCCCGCATAGAGGGAGACTGGGATACAGTGCTGGTGGAGGTAAAGCTGGCAGCTAAGCGAGGTATTGTTCTTCCCTACAAACACGAGAGAATGGCAGATATAGCTTGCCTAATGCTTGCTAGGTCATGCTATCAGCGGGGTGACTATAAAGAAGGCCTCAAGTTGGTAGGGCGGGCAACAGACATGCATGCAGCCATTTTGAAAGCCAAGACCCACGAAAAATTGGGCAACCCGCAAAAGGCTAGGGATGCATTGGAAGCCTGCTATAAAACCACGCCACACCCAGAAATAGTGACGGCGTACTTGGCAGTGTCACAAGATTATGACACGGCAACGGAGCGGCTCAGTAGCTTAAATCCCGATCACTACGTTAGTATGATATTGTCCGTCAAGCGATATATGAACGCTAAGCAGTACAACGCAGCCGAGCAGCATGCTAAGCGTGCCATTGCTAGGTACAAGTATGTTGAGCTTTACTGTCTCATGGCAGACGTCATGGCGCGCATAGGAAATATTGACGAAGTTGTATACTGGATCACAAAAATGCAAAAAGACTCCGTACCCAATATGCAATGGCGGTGCACAAAATGTTGTTCTGTATTGCCCGAGTGGAGCCATGAATGCTCGGCCTGCAACGCATTCAATTCTGTGCAATGGTTGGGATAAACGGTGGTTGCTGGGGCGCTGCTAGTATTTACCATCACCTGGTGGGTTGCTATTTTCATTGCGCTGCCTATAAACATTGAGGTAGACGCGCAACCCCAGACGGGTTTTGCCAGTAGCGCTCCCAAACGTGCTCACTTGGGCGTGAAAGTTTTGATAGTAACCATAATTTCCGCAATATTCTCTGGCCTATACTGCTACTTGAAATACGCTGGGTATCTTGCAGACCTTAGCTTTTTGTATGATCTTGTGCCATAAATGTCCAGCACAGTACTTTGCCATTCTGTTGGTTGCAGCAAATACTCCTACCCCGATAAATTAGACGCGCTTGCCAGTGCTGCTGGTCGGCTTCCTCGCGCTGGTAGCGGCCACTTGCTGTTTGAAGATGCTATAAGTGTGGGTAGCGTGTTGTCATGAGTGGGGTTACATATAGCGGTGCAGAACTCAAAGCAAAGACGCGGTACGGCTTGCGCGAGCAAGCGCTTATGTTGACGAGCAAACAGGCGTACCAATCGCGAACTATGCGGCACCATTGCCGCGCTCAACAGTTTATGGCTCATGCGCAAGGCAGCTACACTGCCAAAAGGTGGAAATGTGCAGCGTTCAATAGCGGAATGCAAAAAATGCGCAAAAGACCCCTCAATCTGTGGGGCATATTTCCCTGCACTATGCTGCAGCGGGCCTATTTTTAGTATATTTCATAACGCTGGAATGCTAAAACGCACATGTAACTGAAAGCATGGACAGCAGTATTCTGGCGTGGGTGTATTGCAGGGAAACCACTTGACTGGGCGTGCGGTGTAGGCAATAATACGGCGGGTGTTCTATGTTCTTTGTTTTTGGATGTTGTGAGGAAACACGGGAATGGGCGCGTTGCGTACTGTTATGCACGTGCTTTGTTAGACATAGTTGTGGATAGCGCGGACAGCATCTGCGAGGAGATCAAGCTAGTGCGTGCTGCACTCACTGCAGATGGCGAGGTCCGTGCGTTTTTCGCGAATCCCGTAACTCCGAAAGAGAACAAAATTGCGGTGTTGCAAGCTTTGGGCAAGAGCTGTAAGTTAAGTCGCACCCTGGTGGGTTTTGTGTGTGTGGTTGTCAAAGACGGCAAGTTTGGCCTGCTGTCTGACATGTTTGAGGAGTTTTTTGTTCTGCTCATGCACGCACGTGGCCAGTTTGCGCTAGAAATAACCACAGCATCTCCGGTGTCTGCGGCCGAGGAGAAGAGGATATTGAGCATTGTGAAGTCAGAGTATGGCGAGCCGGCAACTGTGACTAAGCGTGTTGATCCTGCAATACTTGGTGGGTTTATCGCGAAGGCGGACTCTCTAGTGATTGATGCCTCGTTTGCTGGACATTTGCGGGAGCTAGAAAGGGTGAGTAGGAGCGTTGTTTGCGGTGTCTAGTTTTGTGGTATGGTGAAACATGAGCATTGTGTCCTCGGGTGATATACTCAAAATCCTAAAGGAGAGGATTGAGGGTTTTGACAGCCCAGTTAAGACCAGTAGTGTTGGGGATGTTGTCGCTATAAAAGACGGCATAGCCCTGGTGTATGGCCTGAGTGGGGTAAAATTTGGTGAGACTGTGGCTTTCTCGTCCGGAGTGCGCGGCGTAGTCGCTGGGCTAGAGCGTGATACGTGCAGCGTTGTGGTTTTCGGGGAAGATAGAGAAATCCGCGAAGGGGACTCTGTGCAGTGTACGGGTGAACTTATGACCGTGCCCGCAGGGCTGTCTGTGCTTGGTAGAGTGGTAAATCCGCTTGGGTCTCCAGTGGATGGGGGCAATGCCATTGTGGCTGATTCTAGGCTTCCAGTGGAGGCGAAGGCGCCCGGCATAATGGCAAGGCAACCTGTATGTGAGCCTTTGCAGACTGGGATAAAAACCGTAGACATGCTCATTCCCATTGGTCGGGGTCAGCGTGAGCTTGTTATCGGTGATAGGAAAACTGGCAAAACTGCGATTGCGCTTGATACCATCATCAACCAGAAGAAAACAAACGACACGGCTGATGCGAAAAACAGGATGTACTGCATTTATGTTGCCATTGGCCAGAAGAATTCCTCCATTGCCAGGGTGGTGCACAAACTGAAGGAAACAGGGGCCATGGACTATACAATAGTGGTGGCTGCTGGTGCGTCTGATCCGGTATCAATACAATATCTTGCTCCGTATGCGGCGTGTGCCATGGGGGAATTTTTCCGGGACAATGGCATGCACTGCCTGATCGTGTATGATGATCTATCTAAACACGCCGTTGCGTACAGGCAGATGTCCCTGCTGTTGCGGCGCCCTCCGGGTAGGGAAGCGTATCCTGGTGATGTGTTTTACATACACTCCCGGCTTTTGGAAAGAGCGGCAAAGTTGTCTGATGATCTGGGTGGCGGCTCATTGACTGCATTGCCCATCATCGAAACACAGGCTGGGGACGTGTCTGCCTACATACCTACCAATGTGATTTCCATAACCGATGGGCAGATCTTTCTAGAGTCCGAACTGTTTCACAAAGGGTTCAGGCCCGCGATTAATGTCGGTTTATCCGTTTCCCGCGTCGGTTCCGCAGCCCAAGTTAAGTCTGTGAAGAAAGTTGCTGGCTCTATGAAGCTCACTCTGGCACAGTACAGGGAGTTGGAAGATTTTGCCAGGTTTGGCTCCGATCTTGACCCAAGTTCTCAAGCTATGCTAGAAAAGGGGCGCAGGTTTATGGAGCTACTCAAACAGGGGCAGTACTCACCCCTTTCCGTGGAAGAGCAGGTTGCAGTTGTTCTTGCCGGCGCTGATGACTGCGTAAATGGCATTCCAGTTAGTGAGATTAGTAAGTTCGAAAGGGGCCTTCTGGAGCGTCTTCGTGCTGAGCATGGGGGTCTTATGTCTTCCTTGTCAGCTGATATTGCTGATGATATAAAAGGTAAGCTTTTGGAGGTTATCAGGGGTTTCGCTGCTAGTTTTTGACTGTGGAGGATGGGTGCTGTATGAGTGATTACGTGACTACCAGGTTTCCGATCACGAGGCGGGGATTCCAAAAGTTAGAGGCGGAATTGGAGGCTCTCAAGAGTGAAAGGCCTAAGATTATTAAGTCTATATCAGACGCTAGAGAGCTGGGTGACCTTTCTGAGAATGCTGAATATCATGCGGCGCGTGAGAGACAGGGGCTCGTTGAGAGCAAAATAATGGAGCTTGAGTCTAAGCGTTCTAGGGCTGAAGTGATAGATGTATCTGAGCTTTCTGGGGATACTGTCATGTTTGGTGCTACAGTGACGGTATCAGTGTATGACGAACAGACTGACTCCACAGGTGTGATGCAGTACCAGATTGTTGGTGAGTATGAAGCGGATGTATCGAAGAATATGATTTCCATAAAATCCCCGCTGGTGCTCTCTCTTTTGGGCAGAAGAGAGGGGGATAGTGTTGAGGTAAAAACGCCTAGGGGCGACTATAAGATCTACCAAATTATGAAGATTGAATTTGTGTGAAGTGGAGCGTCGGTTTGTATGAATGTTGAACCACTGGCTTCGGGGGTTTTCGCTCCTATAGATGAGGTTATCGAGGCCGCCTCCCAAGGCAAGGCTTTTGTGCTTTTGGATGATGCGGAGAGAGAAAATGAGGGTGATCTTGTAGTGCTTGCTGATAAAGTCAGCGTTGCTACAATAAACATGATGATAAGATATGGCAGTGGCATTATATGCCTTGCAATTTCTGAGCAGCATGCGAACAGGCTTGGCTTGGCGCTGATGCCCAGACGTAATGCAAAGGACGGGTGCACAGCCTTTACCACATCTATAGATGCTAGGTATGGTATAACCACAGGGGTGTCTGCGTATGATCGTGCTACGACCATACTAGCCGCAGTTGCTGAGCATAGCACTGCTGATGATATTGTCACTCCTGGGCATGTGTTTCCCATAATAGCCGATAGCGGTGGGGTTACCAAGCGGGCGGGCCACACCGAGGCAAGCGTGGAAATAGCCAAACTTGCTGGTGCGACAAGCGCTGCGGTTATCTGTGAACTTATGAACCCTGATGGCACCATGTCCAGGCTGCCCGAGATCATTGCGTTCGCTCAGGCGCATGATGTTGGCGTTACCACAATAAAGGGGCTTGTGGAATACCTAAGCAATTCCTAGTAATGGAAATAGTTGCGGAAAATCGCAAGGCGAGGTTTGACTATTTCGTCCTACAGGAGTATGACGCTGGGATGGTGCTAGTTGGGAGCGAGGTGAAATCCCTGCGCCAGCGCAAAGTAAACATGGGTGACGCCTACGTCTTGGAAAAAGACATGGAGCTGTGGATACACAATCTACACATCTCCGAGTACAACAGGTCAGACCGCAAAAATCATAAGCCGTTGCGTGTGAGGAAGCTGCTACTACGCAAGCGTGAGATCCACAAAATTGCTGGCAACATAAAAGTGTCGGGTCTGGCTGTGGTGCCGCTGATGATCTTTTTCAATAACAAGGGGATTGCAAAAATCAAAATTGCAATAGTGAAGGGGAAAAAGCTATACGATAAGCGCGAGGCTATAAAAACCAGGGACTGGCAGCGCGAGAAGAGTAGAATATCCCGCAGGGAAGTCTAGAATACGCCGTGGTTGGGTGATTGCGCGCTCGGACAACAATGGGGCCGCGTATGGCTGTAGATGCCTGCTTTGAGTAACGAGTCTGGTTACTCGCGCTTAGTTGATCCGCTACTGGTAGATGTTTCAATCGGTCAATTCCCAGCGGCTGCATTGCAGGGCAATAGTCCAAAAAGGAACGCACATAGATTGCAACTTCGGGCCGGTCGAGAGGGCCTATTTGTTGTGGGGTGTAGTTTTTGGCTGCTCACGGTGGGATTTTATAGCAGCGTCGTGGCACACTGGCAGGGCCATAGTCCGAAAAGGAACGCACATAGATTGCAACTTCGGGCCCAATGTTATAGCAGCTTCGAAGTGCAGGGCACACTTCAGCTTATGGACTCGGTTAGACCCATGGTGTGTGGGATACGCGGTTAACTGCTGCCTGTGGGTGCCAATGTTACGGCAGAAGTGCAGGGCCATAGTCCGAAAGGAGCGCGCATAGATTGCACATCAGTGTGGGGCACACTTCGGGCCCAATGTTATAGCAACTTCGAGGTGCAGGGCACACTTCGGGCCGGTCGAGAGGGCCTATTTGTTGTGGGGTGTAGTTTTTGGCTGCTCACGGTGGGATTTTATAGCAGCGTCGTGGCACACTAGCCACCTAGTTGTTGTCTGCAGTAACCAATTACGGCAACTTCAATGCGAGACACACCATCCGGCTATAGTGCTGGGATACGCGCCTAGTTGTTACCAATACTATAGCAACTTTAATGCGAGGCACACCAGCCGGCTATAGTCCGCAAAAGGGGCGCACATAGATTGCACACTTCGGGCTTATGGACTCGGTTAGACCCATGGCGTGTGCATATGCGCTTAGTTGCTGCTCACGGTGGGTGCCAATGTTACGGCGACTGCAAGCTCTGCACTGTCTGGTGCGGTGAGTTTGATCTGCTCTGCGCAGCACATATGTTTCAAATCCTCGAGCATAGATTCCGGAAAGTCAGTTGCAAGTCCGCCTATGGTTATGAGCTCGACTGGGTATTTGACGGAAACCTGCGCGTGGGTTTTCGCTTTGCGCACTTCCTCCACTATTTTTATTAATGCATCACCGTGCTGCTCAAGTGAGGCATTGTAGGGAATTTCGTCAGCGTTCGGCCACTCTTGGGCGTGTATACATCCGGAGAAAAGTGTACCATATACTGCCTCAGTGACATACGGTAGAAACGGTGCAAACAGCAGTAGTAGGGTTTTTAGGGTATGATGTAAAGTGCTGACAGCGGAGGCATGCCCGTGTGCCGACCCGTGATTGTACGCCCTATGCTTTACCAGCTCCAGATAGTTGTCGCAAAAATCCTTCCAGAAAAATTCCTCTGTGCGATTCAGTGCTGCGCAGTACTCGAAAAGTTTTAGGTTTTCTGTATTATGGGCAACCGCTTTGTGCAATTTGGATAGTATCCACAGATCTGTAGGTGCTGCTGTCGTGCCGGCGGGAGGGTTATCGCGCAGAAAAGTGGCTACAAACTTACTCGCATTCCACAGCTTGGTTGTGAGCCTTCTGCCAGTTTTCAGCACTTCTTCGGAAAATACAGTATCGGCCCCCAGGCGGGATTTCGCAGCCCAGTATCTTACGGAATCTGCCCCATAAAGATCTAGTGTACTTTCGGGATCCATTGCATTGCCTTTGGATTTGCTCATTTTCGTCTTATCCTCAGCAAGGCACCATCCGCTGATCATTATGTTTTGCCACGGAATCTCTCCGTTGTGGTAGTAAGACTTCAACATTGTGTAGAACGCCCACGAACGTATAATTTCGTGACTTTGTGCCCGGAGATCTGTGGGAAATAAAGGCTCGAGATTCTCATTGCGTAACACTTGCCCTACAGATTTTGTAAGAAACTGTGGCGATATGGAGCTGGTGGCCCACGTGTCCATAACGTCCACATCCGGTTCGACTTCATCTCTGCCATAGCCGCTGGGCAGGTCGCGCAATGGATCTACGGGGAGATCGCGCACATCGGGCAAAAGCACCTTGCCCACCTCGCCCTCACGCTTGGAG
Organism: Anaplasma marginale str. Florida; assembly: GCF_000215485.1. GTDB lineage: Bacteria > Pseudomonadota > Alphaproteobacteria > Rickettsiales > Anaplasmataceae > Anaplasma > Anaplasma marginale. The sequence goes on along the minus strand of NZ_AFMS01000080.1, from coordinate 9,686 downwards.
TACCATACCGGGAACGGTACACCGAAATACCGCTGCCTAGATATGCACCAATCCCAGTTGAGGTTTTCGATCCATATTTCCATGCGTTTACGCATGCTGTCCGGGTGCCACTGCACTTTTTGTACTTGCTCAAGAAGCTCGTGCTTGTGCTCCATTACCCTCACGAACCACTGGTGGCTAAGCAATATCTCTATTGGTGCGCCTGACCTTTCCGCGCACTTTACAGTGTGCACTATCGGCTCCTGTGAAACCAGCAATCCGGCGCCCTCCAGCGCGTCACAAACCGCCTTTCTGGCCTTCTGCACATGCATTCCGTCAAACTGTGCTGCAGGGATTTTTGCATCTGGAGTATCTTCCGCCAAGTCTACTATATGCCCGGTCCTGCTCACAATGGTTTTGGTGTCTAAATTATGTGTGCGCCACCAGTAGACGTCTGTTTCATCGCCAAATGTGCAACACATTACCAATCCTGTGCCTTTGTCAATTCGCACTTTGTCGTCAGGTAAAATTTTGACTTTATGCCCCCCGACGGGCACCACTGCAAACTGGCCGTGTAGGTGAGTGTACCTATCATCTTCCGGATTGAAAAACAAAGCCACGCATGCAGGTATAAGCTCCGGCCGGGTGGTGGCTATATCGATTTTCTCTCCACCTACTGTGTGAAAGCTAATGGTGTTTAAGTGGGAGTGCAGATCTAGCTCCTCAACCTCCGCATGCGCTATAGCGGTGCAATCTACGGTGTCCCATAATATGGGCTGCTGTTTTCTGTATAGCTTGTCTTTTGCGTATAAATCGAGAAAAGAGGCCTGCGAGAGCCGCTGTACTTCTTCGCTGACCGTGTGATATTCCAACGCCCAATCGTAGCTTATTCCCAGCCGCCTGAATAGATTTCTGAACTTAGTTCTGAACTCGTGCGAGACCTCCCTGCACATTTTGGTGAACTCCGCCCTCTCTAACTGCACTGCCCTCAACTTTTTGATTTTTTCAACCAGCCGTTCGGTTGGAAGCCCGTTGTCATCAAAGCCGATGGGGTAGAAAACGTCCTTTCCGGCCATTCTTTGGTAACGTGCTATGAAGTCCGTGTGGCAGTAACTAAAAACGTGCCCCATGTGCAGAACTCCAGACACAGTCGGCGGCGGTGTGTCGATTACAAAACTCTGTGCAACGTTTCCCTTCCACTTGTAAATTTTGTGCTCATCCCAAGCGGCGTTACACTCTTCTTCTACGGTTTTGTGCTGATATCTACTATCTAAAGACTGCATAAAATGTCGAACGCGTACGTTCAAGCGATAAACCTGGAGTATAAAAAATTGTCATGTTATAAACAACCCTAATTTCGTATACTGCAGTCACCGCCGGTATCACACATTTGGGAATAAATTGGGGTGCAACCGAAACGTGGTGGGCTGCACTGGCATATCATGGCCATGCCGGTATCCTAAGCCGCGTCCCGCGCGCTGTACCGCGGGTGAAAATTGTTAGGTGATGCCGCTCATGCCCGTTGATAACCACAGCGCGTGCTAGTTTAGAATCCGGTGGAGCGTGCCAGCGGTTGAGTAAGTGGCGCATTCGCTATAAAGTAGTGCTAGTCCATACCTGCCGCTAGCAGGGGCTGATGTTTCAAACACAAGCCAGCGAGGTTATATGCAATATTCGATGGGCGGCTTGGGCGCGTTTTTAATGTGCGCGTGCGCGCTGTCTCTGCTATGTTCCGTGGTTGCGCGCTTATCAACCGCGTGGGGGGCAACACTGACGCACGTGGCATTCTCGTTATACAGCGCAGCTGCAGCCCTGCTCACCTACCTGCGGGTTACGGACCACTTCAACTACGCACACGTATATCAGAATTCGCATACTACTCAACCACTCCTGTACAAGGTGTGCGGGATATGGGGAAACTATGAGGGCTCAAACCTGCTGTTTGTATGGATGCTGAGTGCATATGGAACGCTTATTGCGCTTCTGGTCAAGCGAGACGATCTGAAAGGAGCTGCGCTCGTCGTACAAAACTTGCTCAGCTTTGGCTTTGCGCTGTTTGGCGTCATATTTGCAAATCCATTCCTGAAAGTTATAACCCTGGACGCAGACGGGCTGGGTTTTAACCCAATGTTGCAGGATGTCGGGCTTGCACTTCACCCCCCAGTATTGTTTGGGGGTTATACGGGTTTTGGCGCAGTATTTTCCATAACGATTGCTGCACTTGTTTTGCGCATAGACCCCAAAGAATGGGTCGCGGTTATACGTGGTTGGGTGTTAGGCGCGTGGACTTTACTCACGCTGGGTGTAGCACTTGGCGGATGGTGGGCATATAGGGAATTAGGTTGGGGAGGATTTTGGTCTTGGGATCCGGTTGAAAATGTTTCCTTGATGCCGTGGTTTTTGGGGGTGGCGCTCATTCACATGATGCCGGTGGTGAAAAAGTTCGGCATATATTGCAATTTTACGTTTTTGCTCGCTTTGCTGGCGTTTATTTCCAGCTTGTGCGGCACATTTTTAGTGCGCTCTGGGTTTTTAGTTTCTGTCCATGCTTTCGCGAATGATCAAGGATGCGGCATTTTTCTACTGGCTTTGGTTACGATAGTAACGGTAGGTGGGCTGCTAACATTTGTTATTAAGTACAGAAATTTGCCGGAGACCTGCTGCCACTTCGGCTGCATATCAAAACTCACCGCGATTTTGGCCAATAGCGTAATAATGTTGACCGCGTTTTTGGTGGTTTTGGCAGGGACTGTGTATCCCATAATTCTAGAGCTGCTTGAGGGGGATACCATATCTGTAGGCGCGCCATATTACAATAACGTGTTCAGCGTGCTATCCGTAGCGTTGTTTTCGGTTATGATATTGCTCTCTGGCCTAAGTTGGGACGGCTCGGAGAAATTTAAAATGACCTTCAAAATTTCTTCCGTAATCGCAACACTTCTTGTACCTTTTGCAGCGCCCCTTGGGCTCACCGGAGTGTTAATTTTGCTGGCTGCGCTGTTGTTTTTTTCGATACTGGAAGATTACATTTATCGAGTGCGTAGCTCACAAATGCGGCTGAGTGCTGCGGTCAGGCGTGTGAGCCTTGGGCGATATGCAATGATGATGACACACGCCGGTGTTGCGGTTTGCATGTTTGGCATCATCTGCTCTACTGCATTTCAGGAAGATGTAACACAATACATGAAAGAGCGCGAATCCGCAGAAATTCACGGGTTTAGCGTGACATTATCTGGTGTGTCACTGGTAAAGCGGCCGCATAACGAGGCCATAAGGGCGAAGTTTTCCGTGGCTAGATCAGGCAAAGTAGTGTGTCTATTGTTCCCCGAAAGTAGGTTCTACTATGTCGAAGGTATTAGAAATTCTGAAAGTAGCATCTGTCACGGATTACTTGCGGACATATACATAGTAGTAGGTGAAGTGGATAAAAATCGCGGGATAGCGGTGCAGATGCACTACAAACCACTAATCAATCTGGTATGGGCAGGGTTTGCCCTGATGGCGGCCGGGGGAGTGCTGTCGGTAGTTAAAGTATGGCTGCGCCGCAGGCAAAACAATCCTGCTATAGGTGCAAATAGTACTGCCTGATTGGATGAAGTTTAGTATGATGATTACTGGCGCACCATTGAGGGATAGTAGTGAAACTTTTTCGGCTTCACGACCGCAGTGTTTTAAGGGTTTATGGCCCTGACGCTGGAAAGTTTCTACACGGCATCACTACTAATGATGTACTTGGAATCGGGGCTCAGGAGCCTATATACAATTTGATATTAAATCCCCGCGGAAGGTACGTATTTGATTTCTTTCTAATCCCTCATGAACAAAATTTCTTGCTAGACTGCGCAAGTGCGGACGCGGATGCTCTCACCGAATTGCTGCGTTCATATAGATTGCAGCTAAAAGTTAGGGTGAAGCGTTGCGATGACGAATACGCCGTTGCGGTGCATCCTAATACGGTTGATAGCGGAAATGCCGCAAATTTTGAGGATGCCATACTGTTTCAAGATCCACGGGACCCAAAGATGTGGATGCGCGCGATTGTGCCTACCACCGCGTCGATAACCTGTGATGAGCTGCCGAACTTAAACGAGTACGAGCTGCTGAGAATTAAGTGCACGATTCCAAACTGCGTCCTAGACATGGTGAGAAATGAATCATTCCCGCTGCACTTTGCGATGGACAGACTTAACGCCATAAGTTTGAACAAGGGGTGTTACATCGGGCAAGAAATTGTAGCGCGGATGTGGCGTATAGGCGCGAAAAAGAAGCTATACACGGTATTTTCAGACACGAAAACATTGGTATGTGGGCAGGAAATATTTGCGCAGGGACAGCCTGCAGGGCACATGCTATCCACGCTTGAGGGTTGGGGCTTGTGTCTTTTGGAGGTTGAAAAAATTGCCGATGGTTGCAATCTGGAAAGTGGCGGCACTCACCTGAAAATTTATGAGTAGTAGAACGGGGCGGTGGGATATACTGCGGCCTTGGCGTTCTTCTATATGTTTCTGCGCCAAAGGTTGCAACGTGGGATGGTGCTTTACATACAACGATTAAGGCAAGGATCTGGAAAAGATTACTGTTCACACTACCTAGGGGCACGGTTATAGGGCAGGGGAGCGGTTTGCACGCCCCTACATCTTGCCTAGTTCCTGCCGTAATTCCTATACTCTACACCAACGCAAGCTACTCGCCGCCGGGTGTGGCCCTGCCTTCCGGCGGTTTGGTGCAGTCTCCAGCGCCTCGTCACCGCTGGGTAGGCGCAACACCCATGTTGCCACTGGGCGCGGCTGTACGCAACTTCAGGTACGGAAACGTGCGTAGCTAAAACTCGAGCTTCAGCCCCAGATTGCAACCAGAGTAGGAAAGCTTGAGTGCAACGTCAGCAAAATTGCTGCCCTGGTCGGCATATGTATCTCCCAGCACATGCTCAACGACAAATTTTCTATAACGCACCTCACCGGGTACCTTGTGGACAAAGGCTTCCAAATTCACCGAGACTCTTTGCGTAAGCATGTAGTTCACTCCTAGACGTGCTCTATATGCAAGTTTCCAGAGGATGTTACCGGATACATCGACTAAATTTCCACCGACGCTTCCGCAAACATACGGGGTAAGACGCCCTGAGAATGCGCGCGCTGGGGCATCGTAACATGCACTGAACATGGCCGCTGTGGTTTCTATATCGTTTACCTCCACCACTGCAGAGACTTCCCCGATGCCATCTGCCGCTTTACTGAGCAGCTTAGCCGCAGCCAATCTATCTTCTCTGCTGAACAGTGCAAGCCGTTCCGCTGCACGCTCAGCACTATACTCGGTATCATCGTGTCCCTCAACGGAAACCTTGTATATTGCGGTGTCCAAACTGTCATCTGATGGGTATATAACTAGCCCGCCCTGGCATCCTGTGCAGCTTTCCAGGGCTTCCGCAAGGCTGCTAGTGCTGCCATTATAGGCGAGAGCGTAGGTGAGGTTCTTGAGTAACAAGAAAAAACCAGCCCCACCTGCAGACTCTCCATCGATTTTTACAGGGAATCTCCTTCCTTCCATTCCGAACTCAAATCTCACTCTACCTGTGGCATATCCCGCTGACCACCCGAGCGCAGGGAAATCTCCACATCCAAAACTTATGTCTGGATTTGGCGACTTCCAGTCGAAACTTGTTATATCCTCCACCAGTTCAGCGTGCTCAGCGCCGTGAGTGTGGCTCAAGGGCAACACCCCTGCAGTTTTGCCGTCGATAGTTCCTAATCTCAAATCCCGCACGGCACTGCGTGCCCAACCTGCTGTGCCGGCTACATATACACGACGCGTACCTGCACCTTTATGCCCGATATGTACCGCGCCAGACGCGACACACGCAAACAAACACACTGCAACTGAGCATGCGCCTGCAAACAAAGCAACTTTCCCTCTCCCCAGCAAAATAACCGCGCGCATAGGCAAACTCTCCACCACCAGCATATATACAACCGGGCCGAGCCCAGTGCCCGGGATTCTACCAGCTTCACCGCGAACATTGCAAGATGAATTTATGTTTTTTCAAGCAATTGCACGGTAAACCACACATTTTTCGGATACATTATATACATGCTTCATGCAATGCGCTGGTTGTAGTAAAAAATATGGGGGTAGGATTTAGCCACCTTAGGTTCAGGTTTTGAATGTCTCTGCCCAAACTATGCAAATACGCGTGCCCAAAAAAGCTTCGCCTGTTGCCTGCAACTATGCGCGCAACTGTATAACACACCGGGAGCAACAGCGCTGCTGCCCCCGAATTTTTGTGGTTGGCGGTGCTAAATTGAGAAACTTGCTCCAATGTTAAAACCTAGGTTTTTGAGTCGGAATGTAGACGAAATGTGGCTAGCCGCTTTGGAGATGTTACCAGCTACGACGTCCGTATCTATATCCTGGTGTTTCACGCTGCCAAATACACCCTGCAGAAATGCGCCTGCTATTAGGTGGACACGGGGTGTTAGTGCATAACGCGCGCCGCCCTTTACTCTGTACACGAGATGCGTTGCAGTTTCACCGGACATGCCTATGAATCCCCAACCAACACCGGCGCAGGCGTAAGGTATCAATCTCGCGTTTGGAATGTACGTAGGAACATCGCGACAAACATTTAGAGTAACAGATGTTGAAGTAATGCCACTGATTCTGGCAACAGTCGCACCTTCCAAGTGCCTAATGAAGCTACTCGCAACGCTTGCTGCGCCCTGTGTACTAAGCCCTGCTATTTTCTGAGCAACTAGTTTCGGGCTGTATTTATATTTCTCTGCACCATAGCCCGCAACAAGGTGCTTCACTGCACTTCTTGGGAATTCGGCCTTAGGGTCTTTTTGTATGCTCTGCATTATGTCCACAAAGCGCTGCTCAACGCTTTCCCTCAGCGCCTCCTCCATTTCTTCAATGCCTGATACCATAGACTTGATTTTTTGTGTGTCACCTCCTGTGTGTTGGAAAAGTTCACTTTCTATAGTATCAGAATCGTGCTGCGCCACTGCACGCGCAAGATTTCGGATAAGCAAAAACGTTCTACTGCTACCCGCCTCGTCAGTTTTTACTGGGAATGCTTCTCTTCCTATGCCCAGCTCTACCCTGAAGCCTTGCATACTAAACCCTATAATACCTTCCAGCGCCGGAAAACTACTATTCCCGAACTCTACATTAGCATCCAATGTGTTCCAGTCAAATCTCTCAGGCACAGTGCCAATTCCGCTGTGGTAGGCAAGTATACCCGCCGGGTCATTCCCGGCGTCTTTCAATTTGAAGTTTTGTACTCTACTATATGAGGGGTTAAGTGTAAATCCGGCGTAGAACCCATCTTGCTGCTCCCAATCCGAGGCATCTGCCTGTGCCACAGACGGCAAAGCGAAATTCAGGCACACGGCGGATAGAGCCATAGTACCGGCCAGAAAAGACCGCGCATAATTCACAAAAACGACGCCCATAAGCGACTTCCTCCTGTATTCAATGATATGCTGATAATGAGAGACCAGTGTGTTCCTCATGCAACATGTCTAGCGCACACAAACTGAAGATTCCTTTTATTTTAGTTGGCAGAGTGTATTAATTATGGCCTTAGGCGCGCACGCGATTATGTTGCAAAAATCTCGCATATAAACAAAAATCTTAATATTGCGCAAATCACGCGCATTTAAACCTACTGCACAGCACATTGGGCAATTACGTACTAGTAGGCAGAAAAATCGCGGCTATAGCCCTGCAAATATTTGCACCTTATTATATTGGTGCAGGTAACACGTGCACGCGCTCACAACTACACCTGTGGATATATTACCAGCGCACAAGACACAGGATCAGATTTTTTGATTTGTGCTTTATATGCACTACCCTTCACCCAAATGCCACCAACCTCACGCCTATGCCTGCCTTGTTGACTTGCCGCAACGAATCCGGCAGTGCAATCCTCCCGGCTGCCGCCCTTTCTAGCACGCTCCCCGACGATTAGTAGTATACCACTCACCACCGACACCATCGTTGGCATCTCAGCCCACCTTGCCATCACAGCTCTGCACCGGTACCACCCAAGCCCCCGTCTCCAAACTCCCGGTGCCTCATTCGTACCTCCTACCCTTGGCACTCAGCCCAACTCACTACCAATGCCACCACCTCTGCACCACAAACACACTTGAAGTTCTTGGTACCACCTACATAACCCGGCATCCCAGCCCAACTTACCACCACAGCTCTCCGCACCGGTTCACTTCAACGGTAACCAGCATCTCCCTACGCCTCTGGTACCTCCTGCCCCTGGCATCTCGCCCCACTGGGCACCACAGCTCTTGTCCTCCACTACCCTTGGCACCTCAGCCCAACTCTACTACCCAATGGTGCACCACCATCAGTGCCTCTCTACTTACCCCCTACTTCTTACCAACACCACTCACTACTTTCCCATATCAACCCAACCTCTACCACAGCATACCCCCCCTACTCTATAACTTCTCAGGTTCATCCCACTGTGGTATTGCTACCATCTATAACCACCCAATGTTGTCTTCCCAACCACACAAGCCTATGACCACACTTCCAACTATACTGGGCACTGCCAGCAAAACACTAGGCACAAACTACGACAACACCCCTGCCCACCGTGCAGTCGATGACGCCAGCCCATTAGGAAAAACAAAGGAGAAGGTCTCAGCATCCTTCGGGCTACGCAATATAGGGGTAGAACTAGGAATCAGGTTCGGATTCTAGGACACCCACCCCAATGGTGCCCCTCCACCATCTACCCACTTGCGGTTCCCGGCACTACCAGCGCATCTACCCATGTACGGTTGATGATTGAGTCTATGGGGGAACAAAAGAGAGGAAGGTGTGAGAGCGCCCGTGCCAATCTGAGTAAGGAGGACAAGGCCATAGTTGCTGAGGTGATAGAGGTCAGGGCTATAGGGTCTACTTCTGTAATGCTCAATCCTGGCATTACCACACTACCTACGCAGCCAAAGCTCTTGGTACCACCACTACACCTTGCTGTACCCAATGCTGATACCCCAGCAATTAGTAAGAATCTAAGTTTTGGCATCATCACCGTTCTCCCTCGAAACATCACTCACACTCCCAACTCTACTGGGCACAACACCTCATTCGTGCCTCCTTATAACCGGCACAGTCAAAGCTCTTGGTACCACCGACATAACCTGGTGCCTACATCCTCACAGCACCTCTTGGCACCTCAGCCCAACTCTACTGGGCTCACCCAATGTTGTCATCCCAACCACACACAGCTCTCTGCACCGGTTCACTTCAACGGTAACCAGCATCTCCCAACTTCTGGTACCTTCTACCCCTGGCACCTCAGCCCAACTTACTACAATGCCACCACAGCTCTCTGCACCATTCGAAGCTCTTGGTACCACCCGACAATAACCCAAGCCCATATCTCCAAACTCCTGGCACCACCACAGCTCCCTGCACCATCACCTACTTGGTACTCTTATTACGCACTGTGGCACAGTCAAAGTTCTCGGCCTTATCCATACCGTCACCACTCAACCCAGCAGCAAATTTAGCCATAAGCTTACCAGCACCAAAGAATATAGCTGTAAATACAACCAACATCACAATAGCAGGCCATGCAAGCTTACCAAAGATAGCCATAATGCTAGAACCTAGTATCACTCCAGTCATGATGGGTAGTCCAAGCTTCTGTACAAACCCTATAACGTTACATATGACCC
>NZ_AFMS01000081.1 GCF_000215485.1 Anaplasma marginale str. Florida | reverse complement strand
ATTGTGGTATCCTCTGCTGTCTGCCTTTCTACGGATGGTCTTCCAATGCCTTACTTTCTGGGGTAGGAAACGTATATTTGGTCGAGAAAACAGAGACTGGAGCATATACACCGCAGTTCAAGAGGGCCAGAGGTTCTGCTATTTGCTATCGTTTCCCGTGAAGCATGGTGATGGTGAGACCCGTGGTGACGCTGCAATAATGGTTACTAGAGTGAGCGACGTTTTCGATGAGGTTAGCGTCACGTTCGGCTTCAAATATGGCAACAAGCCTGTGGTACTCACTGTTGATCAGAAAAAGTCTTTTTCGGTGTCCATAATTGATGACCAGGTTGCGTGGGCTGAAAACGCCGACATTGACTCTGCGTTGATAGACGCATTTAAGCGTGGGCTTAGCATGTCGGCTGTAGGGTACGCTGAGGATGGCAGGAAAATCGAAAGTGTGTACTCACTCAGGGGGTTTAGTAAGTCCTACGAAAGGATGAAGAAAGTCTGTGGTGGAGGAAACTAGTCCTGCGCGGCTCCCCGTACTACGTTTACCGTTGGTGTGGTTGCCCCCGGGTTTATGTGACTCGCGGCTTGAGTAGGGGGAGCAACCCTCTGTTTTTGGGGGTGTCTGCTATGCTGCTTGAGTGCTGCTCTCTACGCGCCGATTGAGTTGTTTCCTATGCTGGTACCGCACTCTATAGTGACCGGTATTATGTAGTCGCTTTTTCCCGCAATCCGCCTGACGCCGCTGTTGCACTCATTCTGGTCTATATCTGCTGCCTCGCCCCCTTCATTTTCAGGACGGCATACAAGCCCAGATTCTCCCTCTGCTGCCGCGTGTTCGCTCTCAACGCGTTTCTTCTTGCAATGGGTAAACCTTGCCGCACACCCTATCACTATGCTTACCACAATAAGCCCAATACCTCCAATGAGGAAGCTGTGGTTTGTTGTGGGCGTGGTGACGTACAGCGAATGGTAGCATATCGCACCTATGCCACCCGCAACTGCCAACAGGGAAGCCACGTAACCTGCGTATATCAGCACAGTGCCAACTTTTCTAGATGCGCTTTGCACCCTCTTTTCAGCTACGGAACGGGTTACGTCATATCCCCGCTGTTTAATCAAGAACCTGCGAAAATGTTCGTGAGTGTCCGAAAAACTTGACTGCATCAGGAAGTCAGTCAAGTACTTATAATCTGGGCTCTCGACGAATTTTTGCATAAATTTGAGGCGCGCGTCTATGTCGGCAGCCACTCCCATAGCCATGGTATAGACATTTGCGTTGCCATTGGGGTCTCTACATACTGCGTCGTTTATGTAGTACGCTATACTCTCGCGCATCTTGATATCCCGCATTATTGCGTTCAGGTGTTTGATGACCACAGCGATTTCACTGTAAGACAATGGGAACTTGCAGGATTCACGTGCGTTGTGATTTTTAATCATCAAGTCCACCAAGCTTCTCCCTGCAGGGCTCGCAAGAATGCCCTCGCTTATGTCCCCAAAGCTTGCCGCTTTCATGACGGGGAATGAAAAAGTACGCGCGAACGCATAGGCAATGCTTCCATCTTCAAAGAGAATCGCCTCCACATTGCACGAAGAGATCTTCAGGTGCATGTTCAACAGCATTGATGCAGCAGCGAGCGTATTGGCGTTAACCTTGGCACGCTTGCGCATCCGCACGCCTATCACCAGGTTTACAAGGTGGTGCCACAAGTTACAATCTGAAACGGCGTCTCGCACCGCATCCACGTCGATTGCAAGAGCAAAATCCCTGCTAGACTCTCCGACGTTACTAAACTTATGATGTGACGAAAGCCTTGGGTCAAAGTTAGATAAGAAACCCAGCAATTGGGCAATCTCGGCCGCGTTATCTATGATGGATTCTTGATCCAGTATATGAGTTAGGTTACTCAACTTTTCAGAGACTACATCGCACGCCTTGCTTGAAAACACTTTATACGCAAAGCATTCTAGCTCAGCAGGTGTTGACGACTGAACCGCGGATAAGAAGGAGTTGCGAAATATGGCATATATCTTATCCCACCGTACAGTGCATCTATCGCCCGAACATTTTCTTGTCTTCTTCAGTTGTGCAGCTGCACGGTGAAGTTTTACTACAGCTTCAACAACTGCCGAACTGTTACCAGAACCCGCGCTCAGTGAGAAAAGCAGGTCATTAACGTGCTCAGGCATAAACGCAACAATAGAGAAGGTATACCTGCATAGCGACTCAAGCCCTGCTTCACATTGCACGTTGTGTGTTACGGTGTTACGGGCGCACATGTCCCGCAACTTTTCGTAGCTAATGGTTTTACCTGCCGCACTTACGGAAAACAGGTACCGGAAGCCCCTGGCCCTTCTCTGCGTCTTTAGTTGGTACCTATGAGCTCGTCCCTGAAATAGCGCGAATAGTATGGCCCTCACTACTGCTTCGTTTACAACACGAAAATCCGCCTCGGGGCCTATTGCTGCATCCGCGATGCTTTTTATGATGTTTCTCATATTGGTAGGACAGGTTACTCACATACGACAGGTTGTGCCTATGGCTAGCGCAACTTAACTCTACAGTAAGCTGTGGGCAAAGCACACACACGTCACATTTTAGCATAAAACTGCCTGCTAGTCAAAGTATAGATACTATATATGGTATTTACGTGCTCTAGGCTTATCAGCATAAATAACAAAAACACCGCTTTCATAGAGTAGATAAGGCACATACCCGTTTTAGATATTTTGCTGCGCTCATTACAAATGTTGTATTTGAGGAATTTTCAGTGAGCTGTGGATGTCTGAGGATGAATTTAATCTTCATAAAATAGGGAAGAGGCGCACTTTCACTTCACAGTGGGCGATGATGCCACCAGCATTTCTATTGGCCAGTGCGCCGTGTTTCCTCATTTGGTAGGATTCTGGATTATTGGTGCGTAATATACATCTCTATACGGCAAATTCCACTCCCAC
>NZ_AFMS01000082.1 GCF_000215485.1 Anaplasma marginale str. Florida | reverse complement strand
GTTTTTTTCTACGGTAGTTTTGAGGTTCCTTCTGCGTCCATTCTATGGAGCTCGGTGATTTTTTTCAACATCAGTTTCGCTGCTTCCTGTTCCGCAAGCTTTTTACTACTGCCGGTACCCAGCACGTTGCCATGCTCCTGGATGCTTACCTCAACTGCAAAGACTGGTTTGTGCTCGGGGCCGGATTTGCTTACCAATTTATATAATGGCATTGCCCAGCCCCTGCCCTGTACCCACTCCTGCAGCGCAGTTTTTGGATCCTGAGGTGGCGTATAGGACATGTGTTGCGCGCGTGCGAGCCAGTGCTTATGTATAAAGCTCCTGTAAGCCTCCGGGCCGCCATCCATGTACATTGCCCCTATAAGGGCTTCTAATGCATTCTCAAGGGTGCCCGGATTGTCGGATCCTCCGCAGGTTCGCTCCCCGCCTGACATGAGTATGAGCTCACCCAGGCCTATGGATCTTGCAATCTCAACTACTTCTGAGCCGCGCACCAGCGCCGTTCTTTTTCTGGTCAAGCAGCCCTCGTCATCATCTGGAAAGAGCCTGTATAGCATTTCGGAGACAGTCATGCTCAATACTGCGTCACCGAGGAACTCAAGGCGCTCGTAATTCGCCGCACTCTTATACGAAAGGCTGGGGTGGGTCAACGCCTCTAGCAGCAGGTCTAAATCCCTAAATTGGTACCCTGTGGCCTCATATATCTTAAGTGCTAGGCTCTTTTTATCAACGGGATGCAACGCGAGACTCCTTTTTGGTTACTGGCGGGTTATTCTCAACATTGTAGAATTCCAATCTCATCGCGCCCTGCTGTAAGTTTTGTACGCTGAGCTCGGAAATGTATGCAGAACTGCAGCCAGCGAAGGCAAATGAGGCCACCATTGCCGCCCCTGATTGCTTTTCTATTATGTGAAATGTCTTCCTGCCGTCATGAACAACGGCTGACAGAATATTCAGCTGTTTGATTTTATCTGAATTTGTAGCGCTAAAAAGCTCCACAATCGGGTGGCGTACCTTTATATAGGAGTAGTGCTTGAGTGCCTGGTCGTAGAAGGTCATCCATCCGTTCTTGATCACAATTGATGTGGAAATTGGCGCATGGTAGTCAAACCTCAGGAGTCCAGGCCTAATCGTGGCTCTGCCGTATTGTACGGACCCATCTTCGCCAGTCTGTGCAAAATCTGCGTTGAAGGAATTTATGCACTCCACGATCTCAATGAGCTGCGCAGCAAAGCTAGGAGAGGCCACAGCCGGGGAATGGACGGAGCAGGGCGACCTGGCCGGAGTTATAAGATGCAGCAAAAAGAGTAACGCCCAGAACAGGGCGCCACGCCTATGCATTCTTGTTTAGTTTTACCGGTATGTATATCGGCGGTGCGTCACCTCCTCCCTTCTTTACGAGGAGCAACAGGGAACCCTTTCCGCCGCTGCCGCTCTTAATTTTGCTCATCTCCTTGTTGAAATCTGACACGCTGTTTATCGTTGCGGAATTGATGCCGAGCAGAATATCTCCCTTTCTGACGCCCTCACTGAAAGCATCGCTTCTGTGGTCAACCCTGAGTATCAGCACCCCTTCCTGCTGCTTCTTAGAGTTTTTAGGTAGATTGCCAACTGTAAGGCCCACGCTGTCATCGGTGGCTTCCTGGTCTGCCCCTCCTGGCACAGCGTCGTCCGGCAACTTACCGATTGTAACCATGACGTTAAGAGCGCGGCCATCGCGCTGGACAGTTATCTTGGCCTTCTCGTTCACTGCGGCTTTTGTTATAAGGTGCGTAAGCTGGGGCATATTCTCTATTTTCTGTCCGTTGAACTCCAGAATTACGTCGCCCACCTTGAGCCCCGCTTTCTCTGCCGGGCTATCCTTTGCTACGCCAGATATTAATGCGCCTCTTGCACTCTCCAGGCCAAGAGAGTCTGTCATATCATCAGTAACATGTTGAATGACAACCCCCAACCAACCGTGCTCTACCCTTCCACCCTTGGATAGCACACGTATAACACGTGCCGCATTGTTTGAAGGAATAGCGAACGCCACTCCAACATTGCCGCCGCCCTGTGGGGACATTATTGCCGTATTTATGCCAATGACCTCCCCATCAGCATTGAACAGCGGCCCACCCGAATGTCCGCGGTTTATGGCAGCATCAGTCTGCAAAAACTCGCTTGCAGTACCAATGTTAATATCGCGTGCGCGGCCCGAGATTATACCTACACTCACTGAACCTCCGAGCCCAAAGGGGTTACCTATAGCCAACACCCACTCTCCTACCAAAACTTCATCGGAGTTGCCCAGTGTTACCGGTTGTAGGTCTTTTTTCGTTTTGACTTTGAGCACTGCTAGATCCGTTTTAGGATCTTTTCCCAACACCGTAGCCTTGGCTGTGGAATTGTCGCTGAACTTTACGTGAATCTCCTTAGCGTTCGCTATTACGTGGTAGTTGGTGACTATCAGCCCTGACTTATCCACTATGAACCCCGAGCCCAGGGAGACTACCTTTCTGGGTTTTAAAGGGTCAACGAGGAGGGGCTCCAAGTTGTTGAAAAATTCCTCAAAAATACCCTTTGGAATTCCCGGGAACCTAAAGCCTTGGCCCATGGAGCTTGCATCGCTATCTACGGTCTGTTCCGTGGAAATATTGACTACCGCAGGCAACAGCTTAGCAGCCAGCCCAGAAAACCCCCTACGGCTGTCCGGAACGGCAGTTTTTGACCCTGCCACCGACGACAACGCGCTGCCTCCGGAGTGTATGCTACACAGCGACGCTATCAGCAAAAAAAGCGATAAAAACCTCTTCACACCTAACCCCTGCTTTTGTTAAAAAGACTGATAAAATCATTGTTTGGTGACAGCACAATTTTTGTCGTACCATCGCTAAATACTCGCCTATATGCTCTCATTGTGCGGTAAAAACTGAAAAAGTCAGGGTCGGCTTTAAGAGCGTTGTTATAAATTTGAGATGCTTTTGCATCTCCCGTACCCCTGATAATTTGCGCATCCCGCATCGCGTCTGCAATAATAACGCGTGTCTGGAAGTCTGCATCTGATCTGATCTTTTGAGACATCTCTTCCCCTTCTGCCCTGATCTCTCTCGCCTCCTTTTCTCTGTCAGTCTGCATGCGGCGGAAAATTGCTGCACTGTTTTCCTCGGGAAGGTCTGCTCTCTTGATTCGCACATCAACCATTTCCACACCAAACTTTTCAGACTCCGTGCTCACACCCTCTTGTATACGGCGCATGACGTCGGCTCTGGCTTCGTTAAGGAAGTTGATCAACGCTACGCTACCAACCTGCGCGCGTAGGCTTGATTCAATAATAGAGCCCAGCCTATTCTCAAGCCCAGTCTCACTCCGTACTGTTTGGTAAAACTTAACCGGGTCAATGATTTTATACTTTGCATAAAAATCAACAACAAAGCGCTTCTGGTCCGCTGCTATTACCTCGCAAGAGTCTGACCGGATCTCTATAATGCGCTTGTCAAAGTATATAACTTCGCTGATTACAGGAACTTTGTAAAAAAGACCACTTTTCTGTACGCTCTTCTGCACGCGCCCGAATTGCACCACGATAGCCTGGTGTGCTTCATCTACGATAAACGCGGATTCCAGCGCAAGCGTCACAAGGCCAAAAACGATAGCACCCAACAGCGCGAGCCTAGCAAGACTTAACTTCATACTACCCCCCGCTTCCAGCTTTCTTGCCACCCGCTCCGGCCAAGGGCAGGTAGGAGAACAGGCCTTTGATGTCGTCAGTAACAACGACCTTGTCCATATTGTTCAGCACCTCTTCCATCGCTTCTATATACATGCGATCTCTAACCGCTGCTGGCTGATTTACATATTCTTTGTACACCGCAAGAAACTTTGCGGCATCCCCCTGTGCCCGGTTTATCACTTCGCTCTTGTAAGCCTCAGCGTCGAGCTTTATTCTAATTGCCTCCCCCTTGGCTTTGGGCAACACTTCATTGCGATATGCATGAGCCTCGTTAATAGCCCTTTCCTTATCGGCTCTGGCACTCTGGACGTCTCTAAATGCGCTAATCACCTTCTCGGGCGGATCTACCTTCTTTAGCTGTATCGAGAGGACTTCAACTCCCATGCTGTAATGGTCCAACACACTCTGTAACAGTTTTTTTGTCTCATATGCTATGGAGGCTCTTCCCTCGCCCTCTATAGCGAAGGCTAGAGTACTTTTGCCAATTATCTCCCGCATAGCACTTTCAGCGGCATTCTTTACAGTGGCACCCGGCCTACCATCTCTGACGCAGAACAGATACTTGTATGCGTCAGTGACCTTCCACTGAACGTCAAAGTTTATATTGACGATATTCTCGTCGCCAGTCAGCATTATGCCCTCGCCGTGGCTATGCTCACCACCATCACCTCTGTACACACCGCTGCCAATTTCTTCCTTACTGACGATCTCGACCTTAACTTTCAGTACTTTACCGAATGGGCGGGGCAGCCAGAAGCGCAAGCCGGGCTCCGTCACCTTTCTGTATTTTCCAAACAGCAATTCGACAGCCTTTTCCTCTGGGTTTACCACGTAGAAGCCGGTACACGCGTACAGCACCGTAAGCGAGGCAAGAAGCAAGAGCAAATGTGAATACTTGAGCACAAAGTCGCCGGGATGCTTTCCCCCAGGGAACTCATTTAGTGCAGAGCGAACGCCCTCGAACAAGCCATCGAACTGGGAATCGCCGAACCTCTTGCCGTTTTTGGGTTTCTCAAACCCTTCGCCGCTCTCCCCGCCCCAGGGATCACCCCCATCGCTCATAAAGACCACCAATCCCAGCAGAACAAGAGGGAGTCTATCGCAGAATCATCACCGTATCAACAAAAATACTA
>NZ_AFMS01000083.1 GCF_000215485.1 Anaplasma marginale str. Florida | reverse complement strand
GGGACTGATTGGCGGCAAGAGATGCGCTCCAAGGTTGCGAGTGTTGAGTACATGTTGGCTGCTCGTGCCCTTATTTCTGTAGGGGTCTATGCTGCTCAGGGAGAGATCGCGAGATCGCGAGGGTGTGCTCCCCTGCGTGTTGCAGAAGTCGAAGAAATCGTGAAGGATGGCCTTGTACGCAGCCACTTTCATGATAGTGGCCTTTCACTAGGCTCCATACGACTCGTGCTTATGCAGGTTGGGGATAAGTTGGGGCTACAAGGTTTGAAGATTGGCGAAGGGTACGCCACCTATCTCGCGCAAGCGTTTGCTGACAGCGTGGTGGTTGCGGCTGATGTTCAGAGTAGTGGTGCGTGCTCTGCCAGCCTTGACAGCGCGATCGCAAACGTTGAGACGTCGTGGTCCCTGCACGGCGGCCTGGTAAGCAAAGGTTTTGACCGTGATACCAAAGTAGAAAGGGGCGACCTTGAGGCTTTTGTCGACTTCATGTTTGGCGGTGTGTCGTACAATGATGGGAACGCGTCTGCGGCTAGGAGCGTATTGGAAACGCTTGCCGGGCACGTCGATGCACTTGGTATATCGTACAATCAGCTGGATAAGCTTGATGCTGACACTTTGTATAGTGTCGTATCGTTTAGTGCCGGTTCCGCAATAGACAGAGGTGCGGTTAGCGATGCGGCTGACAAGTTCCGTGTGATGATGTTTGGTGGTGCTCCTGCGGGGCAAGAGAAAACTGCCGAACCTGAGCATGAGGCTGCGACCCCGTCAGCTAGTAGCGTTCCGTCAACTGTGCATGGTAAGGTCGTTGATGCAGTTGACCGTGCAAAAGAAGCGGCTAAGCAGGCCTATGCAGGCGTGCGTAAGCGGTATGTGGCGAAGCCTTCGGACACTACTACACAGCTTGTTGTAGCTATCACGGCGCTGCTTATCACGGCGTTTGCTATCTGTGCGTGTTTGGAACCTAGGCTTATAGGGGCGTCCGGTCCGCTGATTTGGGGCTGCCTGGCACTAGTAGCACTGCTGCCATTACTTGGTATGGCTGTGCATACGGCAGTGAGTGCTTCGAGTCAAAAGAAGGCTGCCGGTGGTGCGCAACGGGTTGCTGCTCAGGAGAGGTCTAGGGAATTGTCCCGTGCGAGACAGGAAGATCAGCAGAAGTTGCATGTTCCCGCGATACTGACCGGGTTGAGCGTGCTTGTGTTTATTGCTGCCGTCGTGGCTTGTATTGCTGTTGACGCGAGGCGCGGGACGTGGCAGGGCAGCATATGTTTCCTAGCCGCATTTGTGTTGTTTGCGATCAGTGCCGCTGTTGTAATGGCAACACGTGACCAATCGTTGGCAGAAGAGTGTGATAGCAAGTGTGCTACAGCTCGTACGGCTCAAGCTGTACCCGGTGGCCAGCAGCAGCCGCGTGCTACCGAGGGCGTTGTTAGCGGTGGCGGCCAAGAAGGCGGGGCTGGTGTTCCCGGAACTTCCGTGCCGTCAGCCGAGTCTGGGGCCGTACCTCCTGCTACCATTATGGTTAGTGTGGATCCACAACTTGTTGCTACTTTGGGAGCAGGTGTGGCGCAGGCGGCGGCGTAAAGCCCGCTTTATAGCTTGGGTTTTGCTTCATAGGTGGCGATTGGCGGCTGTTGAGGAGTGGATAGGTGGCATGAACGGGGCGTTGGGTTGCTGCAACGTCCCGGTAGGCAAGAGTTTCCGGTCTTTGATAGAGTCGATCCCGCCGAGGCAACGGTGGTTGTAACCCGCAAAAATGCGCGGCGGGTCCGTGTCGTCTTTCCCCAGCTTTTGGTAGTTTGCCGTAGCAGCTGCGGCGTTAGCTTTGTTGCTGTCCTTGGTTGCTTGGGTTGTGTGCTTGGCAGGTGCCGCGGCTTTCATATGAGCGCTGCGGTGACCGGCCTTTGCTGTTTGTGCTTGTTGGAGTGGGTGGCACTAGCGGTGCGGTGCTGGGGCCTTTCTCCGGGGTTTGGAGCTGAGCCTGTCCCTGAGGCTAGCGACTTGGTGCGGCTTTTCGTGTTTTGGTCGAGCGGAAGTTGGACGGTGCTTGTGCGGTGCCGGTCAATTGGACGCTTCGGTCACCTGCGGTGTTGCCAGGGATGAGATGTAGGTGCCTACAGCAGCGTGTGTGACCCGGGGTGGCGTGTTTGATGTATGAGGTGTGTGTAATGGATGAATCACTGCAGCGTTCTAGGGAAGGATGGGGGCCATTTATGGTTGATCCTGCCAGAGCGACGGTGGCTAAGGCTTGCAAAGAAATGCGCGACAGATCCATGTCGTCTTTTGCTGGTGCTGGGCAGTTTATCATAACAATGTCGGCTCTTATTGCCGCCGTGATTGCTATTTGCGGTGCGTGTCTGCAGCCCGCTGTTGCTGGTAGTGCACTGAGTTGGAGTTGTCTGGCGTTCGTGTTGCTATTGTTGCTCGTGGTGGCAACCGGGGTGATAGTAGCGGCCAACAACATAGCAGACATTGCGACAGGGAGTGATGTGAGAATAGTTAAGCCCTCAAGGAAGGGTTGTCGAGAGCTGTCTGATGATGGTGGTCGTTCCAAGGCTATGGTTGCGTTGGCGTGCATATCTGCACTTGCACTTATTGGCGTCATTGTTGCTTGCATATGTATTGACGTAAATCGTGGGGGATGGTGCGGTGGTTTTATGTTAGCCGCGCTGGTGTTGTTCACGATTGCCGCTTTTTTTGGCACAGAGCTCTCACGTGGTCACACAGGTTACACAGTAGTGGAGTACGGCCCCGACGAGGCTTACCATATCACAGTTAACGCAGTTCCTGCCTCAGATGGCCAGGAAGCTAGTCGCGGCTCGAACGAAGACTCGGGCCAAGTGAAAACTGCTGATGTCCCACCAGATACCTTCGTGGTGACTGTTGGGCTGGATTCTCCCGATTCTCTGGCTACGCTGGGGAATTTTGTTGTGTTGGGGTTCTCACCGCAGTTGCAGTGTAGAGTTTATACGGAAGCGTAGCGCGTTGTCTTGATTATGCGCTGCGCAGTCGCGTCTTTGTAGCCTGCCCTGCTGGATGCCCCGCTGGAGGACTTTTCTCCGGGTTATTTCCGCATGAGTTTTGTGGGAAAGTGGGGCCGCTGTCCGGTCTGTGTTCGTCCGCGGTCAACTTAGTTGAGCTAATTAGGGGCGAGTAGATCTTTTAGCGTGCATGTAAGTATTGGGATATGCGCGATTCCCTGTGCAGAGTACGGGGCATGTTCTGAGTAAGTATAATGAGTGAGGGTAAGGTGCTGTGGCTTGTGGGGCGAGCGTTTTCAGCCTTTAAAACCAGTTATGAGTTTTCAAAATCAGCAATTAGGAGCTGTGGCGTCAAGCATGGTGTTTGTGGTTTGGCGCCCTTAATGTCTTTTTTGATCTTCTATCTGCTGATTTGTTGTTACGCAATTGATGTAGAGCTAGGCTTCTTATGCCAGTCAGCGCTTTTCTAGGTAGTGTGTGCTATGAAAAGTCACAATACAAGCCGTCAATGCCAAAAGGGGCCAAGGCCCCGCACCGCGGCTGGTGATGCTGGCGGATCGTCGCCTTTTTGTGGAATTGCAGCGCCCAGTATACCTAACAGTGCAAAAATCAACAAGGTGCAGACTCCGGGTTATGTTGGTACGCCGAAGACTAAAATAAAATGGCCCAGGTTTTATCTCCCTAAAGTTTACGTTAAGAGCGCAGCAGCGTCCGCGGCGCTTGGAGTGATGTCCTGCTGTTTTCTGGTAGAGCTCATATGTGCCGCTGTTACATATTGTGGTGCAGTGCCGGCTGCCATCGCGCCTTCGGCATGGTTGATTGTGTATCCAACTTTGGGTCTGGCGCTTACTTGTGGTATGTGCGTTGCATGGATGCGGCGCAGACGCAACACTTGCGTGAGGTTTGCAGACGCAGCATTATCGCAAAAACCATCTGATAATATTCCGACTCTGAAAACATTGCTGGTCGCATTATTTGTGGTGTGGGGTCTTTGCTTGGTGGCCGGCCTTCCAAATTGGGAGAAATGGGCTGGGATCGCGGATACCATCGTATGCTGCCTACCGGTTGCTGCCCTATTACTGCTACTTTTCGGGTTCTTTGTTGAAGAGGCGTACCCGCGGTGTGAAATGTGGACCATGCCTGCAGATTCTGCGCCAACAAAGAGCTCAGTGACCCTCTCGCAAACCGACAATAACGCAACCTGCGGGGCGTTGCCGCTTGGCACGGAGTTGGATACACCAACTGTGCACCCCATGGAAGCGAGAGGGCGTGAATCGAGCGAGATTCATACTTTGCGAATGTTATATCCTCTTGAAATGCATTTGTTAGACTCAAATCTGCAGATTTAGCTGTAAGCCTCCTTGATTATCGCGCTTTCTGTGTCCAAGGCCCCAGCGTTACCCCCTATTCGTCGAGGTTGAGGGTTTGATTGCGAGAATGTCCGGGTTGATCGCCGTACATATGCCTTTTTAGGTGATGAAGTTTGTTTCAGTACGGTGCCACAACATCCAGGTAGTGTCGTAAGTTGCGCGCGGGTGCGGCGGCTCTGGCATTTAAAGCCAAACTTAGTGAGGTACAATACCACGCTTTTGCAGGGTGCGGCATATAGCAGCCTTCTCGGTATTTTAAAATTTAGTAGATTTTATTGCGTGCACACGTGTTCATATGCTACAATCCCCCCGCGAGTGTGTGGTGCACGAGTTTTCACGGGTTGTGTGGTTGCCTGTTTTCCTAGTCAGATGGGCTGTCTGTGTTTTGAGGGTGCTGCACGGTGCTCTGTGGTAATCTAGCGTTCATTTTTACGGTGTGTGTTTGTTGTGTTAAGGGAAAAGATCGGCCCGGTGGTGGCTCCGGAAACGTATGGGCAGCGGGGAAAACTGTCAGGTTTAGCGACAAGGTTCATAATATTTCGCCTGTACGTGTCAGAGTTGGTGATCCTGCAATGGGGACGGTGATCGGGGCCAAAAGGAAAATACGGGAAAGGTCCATGGTATCTTTCTTTGGTGCTGGTCAGTTTATAATAACAATCGCGGCTCTGGTCGCTGCGATATTTGCTATCTGTGCGTGCCTGCGGACTACGCTGGCTGGGCCATCTGGTACGCTAATTTGGGGCTGCCTGGCGTTGGTCGTATTACTTCCGTTGCTCGGTACGGTTGCGTACATGGCGGTGCAGGACGAGAGAGAAGATGGTGTTGTGGCTGATTATGCGCGAGTTGTCCGGGAAGGATCTGTGTGGGAACATCAGCGGCAATTGTTAGAGGATAGAAGTACGTTTTCTGGCATGCGCGCACTGGCCGCGATGGCCGTGTTTGAGTTCATCTGCGCAATAGTTGCTTGTGCGTGTATGGCCGCCAAGCCCGGAACGTGGCAAGGCAGCGCGCTGTTTTTAGCTACATTGGCGTTATTCATGGCTTCTGCGGTTGTTGTAGTTGGAACGCGGCGCCACTCGTCCGTGTTGGTGTTGAGTGACGCCCCAGTTGTCGGATTATCGCCAGACGTGAGGCCCGCCGCGCCTAGTGGCGGTCAACAAGCTCCAGTAACTGCTGTGCCTGCGGATGCATGCCGCTCAAGCGCTGACGCTCCTGGTACCTCTGTGTCGTCAGTCGTGCTGGATTCTACTGCAGCTTCGGGTGCTGGGGTTTCGGGGCAGCAAGCTGCATTGCATCTCGCTAGAGAAAACGGTGCTTCTGTTGGCATCTGCGCATAGTGGGTAGGAATAGGGGTTGTCGTGGCCTCTGGACGCGTGTTTTCGGCATTCAAAATTGATAGCAGGGCGGCAAAGTCGTCTGTTGGCGGTACGGGGGAGGTACGTGGTGGCGTGGAGTGCTGCGTACTTCTGATATCTTCTGTAGTTTTCTTTCTGCTGGTTTATGGCTTAGTTGTTGCGCGCGTTGACTCTTCCGGGAAGCTCGCCGTGGGCATAATGGGGTGTGCGCTTGTCGCGTTCCTCGCCTCTGCGCTTATTATTTTGCCTGTAATGGCATTGAAGGATTTGGGCCACGACGGCAACAATCGGCCTTACGGCCATCTCGCTTTATATTGCGAAGTCGATAATCGGTCGCGCCCCAGCAAGGTTGTTGATAACACTGATCCTTGCTGCAAGCGTGTAACGTACAAAGTTGTCGTGCTGTGCGCGCTTGTTGCTGCGCTAGCCATTGGCGCGATACTTTATGCCCTCTCCGATGCCACTGCTGCACATTTTGCTGTTGTAGTCATGATTTTTATCGTGGCCAGCTTGCCTGCTGTTACGATGCTTATGTGCGACGATGTTGCAGAGCATGAGGGTGGGCGGCTACACGCGATATGTGCATTAGCAGAGGGTGGCCCCCCGGAGATGAGCGTACTCGCTTTACACAATTGTGAACCCGCGCCCGCCACTTTAGTGTCAGGATCTAAAGTTGCTGTAGAAGTAGCTGTTGCAGCTGGGTCTACAGATAGTCAATCAAGAAGCGTTCGGTGACTTTATTCAAGACAAAATATGGCGCGGGCCGTCATTTTAGTTGTGGCAAGCCCGCTTCTTTGGCGCTTGTGACGTTATGCCGCATGCACCGGCACCGCACGCTTTATATCATAGAGTTGTTTGAGATGTTCGGCCTTCTCGGAATGGGCTGAAAATCATCCTAGTGATGCATCAAGTATGTGTATGAACATCCTGATTATCTACTAGTAAAGCCGCATTCTTTAACGAGTTTCCACACTTTTTATTTTTTTGTATACACACGCTAGCCATGTTTCAAGAGGATGATAAGGTGAAATCAGCACACTACAAAGATGAACGCGGCTTGTATCCGATGCTTCTTCACTGTGTGTTTCTCTCTCGCACGCCCACCGCAGAGTGCATGTGATCGCATG
>NZ_AFMS01000084.1 GCF_000215485.1 Anaplasma marginale str. Florida | reverse complement strand
GCGCATGATGTCCGCAACCACAGCGACGGTCTCAACATTGTTTATGGTTGTAGGACAGCCGTATAGACCCACAGCCGCGGGAACGGGGGCGTTTAACCTGGGCATGCCCTTTCTCCCTTCCAGGGATTCTAGCTGCGCGCTTTCCTCCCCACAGATGTACGCACCGGCGCCTCTGTGGATGAAAATATCCAAATCGTAGCCAGACGAGCACGCATTCTTTCCAACCAATCCGTGTTTGTACGCCTCATCCAAAGCTTGGGACAGCACTAGGTACTCATTATAGAACTCACCCCTTATGTAAATGTACGCAGCGGTGACGCCCATGGCGAAGCCGGCTATTAGAATTCCCTCTATGATCTTATGCGGCTCATATCTGATTATGTCTCTATCCTTACAGGTCCCTGGCTCTGACTCATCAGCATTAATTACCAAGTACGCTGGACGGCCTTCAGGACGTGTTTTGGGCATAAAGCTCCATTTAGTTCCCGTGGGAAACCCAGCACCGCCCCTCCCTCTCAACCCAGAATCCTTAACCTCCTGGATTATTTTGTCGGGGCCCAGCTCCAGTATCCGTTTTGTACCATCCCATGCGCCACGCTTCTTAGCCGCCCCAAGATACGGAGACTCTCGGCCGGCAAGGTTGGTAAACGCCGCATCCTCGCTTTTCACTCAACACCCCAACGAGCAAACAAACAGATACTAACCCTCAACTCCAAGAACAGCAAGCCTGTAGAACCAACCACCCGCTTATTTTTGCAAATCAAGTTTCACATTTACTATCTCAGCAAGCGCACGGACACCGTATTTCCAGCCGTAACCGGCCTGTAGAACACTGTCCACAGCACTTACTGCCTTCTCCCCACGCGACCCAACAAGGTAATTTACGTAAAGAAAGAACTCTCCCCAAACCAGCCTAGAAAACCTATTGAACCTATCATCAGCATGCGGCTCCGCTAGTGTGGAATCACCACTCTTGATGCCTCTATAAAGCCCGCTAGAAAGATCTATAACCTGCTCCATCTTTCCATCACGCACATCATACGCACGATAAAACCCCCCTCTACCGCCGCTGGACCCAGTAAACCCGTCAGCAATCATTGCAAAAACGACGTCTGGTAGTTTGGCACGTGCAGCACGCAGCGGGTCATTTTCATCCAATAGCTGCACCAAATCGTCCAAGAAAGCAATAAAATTATCCAATCCGAGCGTGTCTAGGATGGAAAACGGACCTGGTAGCGGGATGCCAGTGCGCTCATTGGCAATCAGATGGTCAGCCACCTCAACCCCAATACCGCATTCATAGGCAGCTGACACGCACGTGGCCACCCAGAAATACCCTATCTTATCAAAAAGCTCGCCCTCGCCCTCAGAGTATGTAAAAACTTCAAGCGTACCTTTATAAAGCTCCTTTATAGAGCTTATAATATCCTCAGACTCTCCGGAGTGGGGGACGAGTTCCAGCACCGATGCTCCGCGGAAAAATGTGGGGAACCGTATTGAGGTCAGTTTGCGGAGCAGTTGTTCCGGCACTTTTTTTTCTGAGCTCATCCCGTAACGCGGGCTGCACATCGGAAGATAAAAAGCACGCCACGTTGTCTGGAGCCACGGCGGAGTAAAACTTCGCCTTCTCATCCACCCCACCGGCGATGAGCTCCACTACCCAATCTACCCCGCTTAAATCGCAACATTTTGGATCAAAATTGCGCGGCTCAACACGCTGGTCAAACTTTTTCGAAGCCGCAGCTACATCGTTGCAGAAGAGTACTAAACCGCCCTCTCGCGGTATTAGAGTTTCTACTGCTC
>NZ_AFMS01000085.1 GCF_000215485.1 Anaplasma marginale str. Florida | reverse complement strand
GCTGCTAAGGCTCCTGCTCAGGCTGGCAAGGATGGATTGGTAGCAACCCTTGCAGTTGCTGCGTGTTGTGGGGCCAGAAGGTTTTGGTGGCGCGGATGTGCTGTGTTTGGTCGCGCGGTGAGTGGCTTGCGACAAGTCTGTGCAAAATTCCTTTGTATACGGCGAGTATTGTTATATGCTTGACTCTCGCTTTTCGTGGCCAGGGTTTTGAGAGGAGTTGGGTTATGAGTCATGGGGATACTATAAGGGTAGATGCGTCTGTGCGCGCAAAGTGTGGCACAGGAAGTGCGCGCGCTCTCAGGGCAGCGGGGTTGATACCCGCAGTGGTGTACGGAAAGAATCGCGACGCTGTTAACATCTCCCTGTCGCACGCAGATTTTTTGAAGAAGTGTCGCACGCTCCCTATATTCTCGCAGCTCATAAAACTCTGCATAGACGGGAAAGAGGAGTTCGCCCTCACTAAGGAGATCCAGAAGCACCCGGTAAGTGGCGCCGTGTCACACGTGGATTTCCAGTTTGTAGATCGAGGCGCAGAAATCAAGGTAGAAGTTCCCTTGGTGTTCTTAAATGAACAAAAATGCGCCGGGGTTAAGCTTGGCGGGGCGCTTAACATTTTGCATCGCTCCCTGCTAATCCGCTGCGCTCCCGATGCAATCCCGCAAAGCTTAGAGGTGGACTTGCTAGATCTGGCTATCGGGCACTCTATACATGTGAGTGACCTGGCGCTGCCTGAAACAATGCAAGTTGCGATGAAGGAGGAGAATCCCGTAGTTGCATCAGTCTCCGCTACGGCTGCGGTGGAGGAAGCGAAAGAAGACGGGGCTCCGGAGGAGTCTGCACAGGGACAAGGGGCTGCGGAAGCTCAGGAAACAGGCAAGTAGCGCCGTGCTGTTGCTGGTCGGGCTCGGCAATCCTGGCAAGCAGTACGAGTTTACGCGGCACAATGTAGGGTTTGTTGTTGCAGACACTGTGGCGCGAGACTTCGATTTTCCAGAGTTTTCTAGCAAGTATGATGCACTTGTGTCTGTAGGTAACGTCGGCTTGCATAGGGCTATGATCGTAAAACCCGCAACGTTCATGAATAGGTCTGGTGCCGCCGTGCTTAAGGCTGCTAGCATGCACAAGATACCAGCCGAACAGATAACAGTGTTTCATGACGATGCAGATCTCCAGCATGGCGTTGTGAAGGTCAAACAAGGAGGGGGCAATGCCGGGCATAATGGCCTCCGCTCCATCGACGCCGCAATTGGTTGTCAATATTGGAGAGTTAGGTTAGGTGTAGGCAGACCAGATGCAGGTAGCTTATCTGGGCACGTGCTGTCTGACTTCCATGACTTTGACTCGGTGCAGCAGCTGGCGCACAAAATCTCCGCCAACCTCACAGAGCTACTGGATGGCAATGTAAACGGGTTCATATCCAAAATACGCTGTGACCACGCGCAGTGATACCAGCACACTTCCCCCGGTATTTGGCCCCATGTCCCCACCGCAAGTAGGCACACATCGCGCAGAGTAAGCCAGCATGGCAGGGCGAGAATTGCGAGATTAGTGCTAGAGTGATATTCGCTGCGGTGGTAAGATGTTACACTGAGTGATTTGGTGCAGAATCGTATGCCACTGGCAAGCGTACACGAAGAATGCGGGATTTTTGCAATCCAGAACCACAGCGACGCGGCTAAGAAGTGCCTCATGGGCCTTCATGCGCTGCAGCACCGCGGTCAGGAGTCATTTGGCATTGTTACATCGTCTAACAATGGGGAGTTCGCTGTGTATCACAGCAGTGAACACGTGAGTAGCATATTCGAAAAGCCGGAGGCACACTCGTTACGGGGCAATCTGTCAGTCGGGCATGTAAGATATTCCACCAGCGGCAGTAAACCGGGAGCGCAGCCAATAGTGGTAGACTGCAAGTTCGGCAAATTGGCGATCGCACACAACGGGAACCTAACTAACGCCGATAGCCTGCGTAGGCAGTTAGTCGACAAGGGGTGCGTGTTTTTGTCAGACATCGATACGGAGGTCATTGCCCACTTAATAGCAACAAGCCCGTCTGATTCTTTTATCGATTGCGTCATCTCCGCCGTGAAAGAGGTTAAGGGCGCGTATTCTCTGGTCATGATGACAAACAACACCCTAGTCGGGGTGAGAGACGCTGCCGGTATACGGCCGTTGGTGCTTGGCATCGTGGATGGGGCATATGTCATGGCATCAGAAACTTGCGCACTTGATATAGTAAAGGCAGAGTTTGTCAGAGATATACAACCCGGAGAACTGGTGGTAATCAGCCAGTCAAATGAGTTGACCAGTACGTATCCGTTTCCGCCATTGAAGCGCAGTTTCTGCATTTTTGAGTATATATATTTTGCCAGGCCGGATAGTGTCGTGGACAACATACCAGTTTATGAGGCACGTAAAAATATCGGGGCAGAGCTTGCAGTAGAAAGCCCTCCTCCCGACAATGTAGATATGGTGGTGCCCGTACCAGATTCTGGTATCCCAGCAGCTATGGGGTACGCGGCAAAGTCTGGCGTGCCTTTTGAGTTTGGGATAGTAAGGAATCACTATGTGGGGCGCACTTTCATCCAGCCAACCGATGGCGGGCGGCGCATGGGGGTTGAGCTGAAGCACAACGCGAACTCCTCAGTTTTGCGCGGGAAAAACATAGTTCTGGTTGACGACAGCATAGTGCGTGGCACCACCCTGCGAGAAGTAATAGAGCTGCTTAGAAGGGCTGGAACAAAAGCCATACACCTCCGGATTTCTAGCCCGCCAACACTGCACTCATGCTTTTATGGTATCGATACGCCGGAGCGGTCCAAGTTGGTGGCAAACAGGCTCTCTCTACAAGAACTGAACACGATGCTGCAGTGCGATAGCATAGCATTTATCAGCATAGATGGTCTGTACAAAGCAGTGTGCGGGTCCCCCCGCAACAACTCCTCTCCACAATATTGTGACGCATGCTTCACCGGCATGTACCCGGTAGGCGAAATGGAACAGCACTGAACGCACAGTCCGCCGCTGCATTAAGGTACAACAACATCGAGAAGTGCCTGCCATGTATGGTCAAGCCACCGTACGGTGCGACCCGCCTTGCACCCAGTTACTCCATTATCCGATTCTCAACCAAGGCGCGCCGCGTGCTTAGGCGCAAGAGTCCCCCCCGCGTTTTTTGTATATTTCTAGGCAACCTGGCATAATATCCTCGATGGACTGGGCCATCACCCGCACGTCACTACCAGCAGTGCTGTCAGCAACAATGCTATATTTCAGTAGCGCTAGCTGGTCGGTAGTCAATATGGGTTCACCATCCCCAGTTAGAGGCTTGAGCAAAAAGGATACTAGTCGCAACTCGCAGAGCGCAGCAACTGCCCTCGCAAGCACCGTGGGTAGCTCCAGCACGGGCTTGTCTCTGGCGGTCGTTTGCAAAATGAATTGCATAAGTTCCCGCATTGAGTAGGTTTTGGGCCCACATACCTCGAGTGTCTTTCCGGTTTCTTGGCCCTCGACTATCGCGGAGGTGAGCTCGGCTACTTCGCCCACATACACAGGCTGTACCATGCTATTACCGCATACAACAGGCAGAAATGGAAGCACCCTGGCAAGTTTTGCAAATTTACTGAAAAAATGGTCCTCATCCCCAAACACCAGGTTGGGTTTTACTATAACCGCATCCTTGCAGACGCTTCTAACGGTATTTTCTCCTTCAAGCTTGCTGGTAGCGTAGAAAGAGCTCGAGGCAACGTCGCTACTCATCGTAGAAAAATGCACAAGCATTTTGCCGTGTTGCCCCGCAAATTTCGCAATGTTGCCGGGCACAGTAACGTGTAGATACCGTAGCACATCCCTACGTGGGCTCATGCTGCCAACAAGGTTTACGATCACGTCACATTCCGCAAGCAGCTTCTCGATCAACAGCGCGTTAGACAGGTCACCAGGTACTATTTGCACTTGCCCTAAGTTGCCGATCAACTTGAGCCGCGCGGCTTTCTCCGGATTACGAGTAAATACGCTTACGGTATATCCTCGTAGGACAAGGCTGCTTACCACATGCCTGCCTATGAACCCGCTACCACCGAACACAACCACTTTTTTCATCACGCCACCGTCACTTTGAGCCTCCACATTATCTACGCTTTCAAAACACCGCGCAATCCAATACAGTAATCACCGCAACTTGCACCGGGTGTAGCATCCTACACCAACACAGCTACATCAGCCACAGCGGCGTTGTGCGTTATACCTTCAGAAGCAATACGCTGGCAACCACAGTTTGTAATATTACATTCCACGTAAAGTAAAAGTATTAGTAATGTACTTCTGGCAAGGAGTATCCAAATATCTCCATTAGCCTGCAGGCCGTCGCCCTGCCCTCAGCGGTTTTGAGCATGCTCCAGGCATCAGAACGCGCATTCAATACAGTCTGGACGTCAAAGGGGTCCGCAAATCTGAATTCCACAGCGCCAGACTGTTTGTACCCGAGAATATCACCACCACCACGCAATAGTAGGTCTTGTTCCGCGATGAAAAAACCATCTTGGGAGCTGCGTAGCACGCTTAGCTTACGGTACGCAATTCTGCCAATGGCCCCATGCAGTAGTATGCAGAAAGACTGCTTGCTGCTGCGGCCTACCCTTCCTCTAAGCTGGTGTAGTTGCGATAAGCCAAACTTTTCTGGGTTTTCAATGACAATTATCGTAGCATCTGGCACATCAATACCTACCTCGATAACCGTGGTTGCCACGAGTATTTTTATGTCCCCGGCATGAAATGCCCTAATTGCTTTGTCCTTGTCAACTTGCGGCAATGCACCGTGCGCTATGCCAACAAGATTGCCAAATATTTCCCTCAAAGCTATAAATCTACCTTCTGCTGAGGTCATTTCAGAGGTTTCGGAATGCACGATACGGGGGCATATCCAATACGCTTTGTGCCCTTCCGATATGGCATTTTGCAGACGATGGCACACCTCATCTATTCTGCCAATTTGTATCATGCTGGTATGCACTGGGCGCCTACCTTGCGGCCGCCCGAAAAGCGTTACCCTATCGATGTTGCCGTACAGAATTTGCTCCAAAGTGCGGGGAATCGGCGTAGCGCTGATGAACAGCACGTCCGTAGACTCCCCCTTTTCTGCCAAGCGCATTCTCTGCACAACACCAAACCTTTGCTGCTCATCTATGACTACAAGTCGCAAATTGCGGAACCGTACTGACTCCTGAAACAGAGCATGCGTCCCAATTAGTATGCATATATCCCCGGCAAGCAGCCTATCTTTGAGCAGCTGTTTGTTTTTTGTTGCTACCAGTTAACAACTCAGTGCAAATATTCAAGCCCGATAGTGCATCACTGATCCGCGCATAGTGCTGCTCAGCCAGTATCTCTGTAGGCACCATCAGTGCAACCTGGCCACCACTTTCTACTGCGTTGAGTATGGCAAACAACGCAACTACCGTTTTGCCGCTGCCTACATCACCCTGAAGTAGCATGGTCATCTGCTTTTCGGATGCTTGGTCGCTCGTTATGGCCTCAATTGCAGATTTTTGCCCATCAGTGAGTTCAAATCCTAAATTCCTCTCTACCAATTTGCGGTATACCCCACAGCTTTTGACCGAAACACCCTTGGCTGCACGGCTTTGCTTCGCAAAGTACATGGCTGCGTGGTAGCTTAGCAATTCGTCGTAGGCTAATCTACCTTTGTAAAGATGCACCTCGCGCACGCTGTCCGGGTCGTGCATACCCTCCACGCTTTTTTTCCAGCTGCACCATGAATTCTGCGATAGTACATCTGGTCTGATCCATTCTTGCCAGTCAGGCAACAACGGCACAAAAGCCTTTATGAGTTTGTGCATTGCTTTGGATTGAAAACCCTTGACCACAGAATATAATGGCTCCAGAGTGCAGATTTCTTGCAGTTGATCAAGCTTGGAGGTTACGTAGTCTGGATGCACAATCTGCAGCGCACCACGGTGCGTTTCAAGCTTGCCGCTCACCACGCATTGGTGCCCAACCTTTAGCGTATTGCTCAAGCGCCCCCTTGAATGGTTGAAAAAGATTAGCGATACAGGACCAACTTCGGATTCCAGCAAAATCTTATAGGGCGCGCGATGAGCCCTCCTGCCGGGTGGAGGTGGCATATGCTGCTTGACCAGGGCGGTAAAAGTCACCACACGGCCTACTGAGTCCTCCGCTAACGATTTATTCGTCCTGTCTACGTATCCATAAGGGGCATACAGCAAAATATCTATCAATCTGTGCCCGCCGCATAGCCTTTCCAGTATCTCGCCTTTCTTATTGTCCATGTTCGGCATATCGTATATGCTCGAGAATATCCCGATTCCCGCCCTTTGCGTGGTAGCCTTATCATCTGAGTGTAGACCAATCGCGGGCCTCGGCGTCTTGATCATAGGTCACACATGAACATACTGCTCATAATATCCGGCAGCGTTGCTGCGTACAAGTCGCTAGACGTTGCAAGGGAGCTGAAAAGGAGGAACCATAACTTGTTGTGTGTTCTGAGTAAGTGCGGAGAAAAATTCGTCACTCCTTTATCCGTCACATCGTTAGCCGGGCACCATACCTACACGGAGAGCGATTTCTTCTCTCTGCAGGCGAGTATGAAGCATATTTCGCTATCACGCAACTCCGACCTTATACTTGTCGCGCCGGCAAGTGCTAACATAATGGCAAAGGCCGCGCATGGCATTTGTGATGACCTGCCATCAACAATTCTAACATGCGCGAGGGTGCCAATCGTCATGGCGCCTGCCATGAACACCGCAATGTGGGAAGCGAAACCAACATTGCGTAATCTGGAAATCCTAAAGCGCGATAATGTGCAGATCATAGAGCCGGAGACCGGCATATTGGCGTGCGGGGAAGAGGGCTACGGGAAAATGGCAAGCGTGGAAACCATAATCTCATACGTGGAGAACATGCAAAATAGCGCCGGCAAGCCACTCACGGAGGATTGACATCACCCC
>NZ_AFMS01000086.1 GCF_000215485.1 Anaplasma marginale str. Florida | reverse complement strand
CCCGGCAGACTTTATCTTCAAATTCTTAAGCAATTCAGAACCACGTTTTATCTCTACGCACTGCAAAGCAAAGTGCAGCACGTGACCTTCGTCGAATGTTAGCAACAATTCTGTGCATCGCACAAACATTTAAACTTGTTGACAAATTGATTCTGTAGCTCTCACTTAACGCGCAACATGCCACGGCACCATGGCTGAGGCACTGCGAGCAACGACCACATTTATCGGCACACAGTGATGTCTGGAGGTTCGGTGATGCAAGGCCTGATAAAAACGTAAGTTTCTAAAAGAATTTTGTTTACACGGGCGCGTTTAATCGATAACCTACCGGTTGCTTAGATGCGCCCTTAGCTCAGATGGATAGAGCATTTGACTA
The DNA here is from genome assembly GCF_000215485.1 of Anaplasma marginale str. Florida. Classification (GTDB taxonomy): domain Bacteria; phylum Pseudomonadota; class Alphaproteobacteria; order Rickettsiales; family Anaplasmataceae; genus Anaplasma; species Anaplasma marginale. The sequence continues at coordinate 5,752 of NZ_AFMS01000086.1, read as the reverse complement.
CGGATCAAAAGGTCGGGCGTTCGAGTCGTCCAGGGCGCGTGCCGCTGTGGTGCACCTCCCATTTGTTGTTCCTGTTTTTGCGTATGGTTATTACTCAGTCGCTCAAGCTTGTATTACTCCTGCTGGTTTTGGTGGCCGCGTTTTGCTTTGCGGACTATGTCCCCTACACGCTAAAGTCCCTGTGCTACGCAGCTAGCCTCTCTATCAAAGAGGTTTTGGTGTTTGTGCTTCCACTGGTAGTTTTCAGCATTGTTTTTCACTCCACAAGCAAATTGCGGGGAGATAGCGCTGTAAAGACATTACTTCTCCTAATTTCGATGGTAGCGCTGTCAAACTCCGCATCGGTGGCCGTGGCACATTTCCTCGGAAGCTACCTATCAACTTCAGCAACCCACTCAATAATCTCAGGTGCACAACAAAACGCGCGCACGCTAGAGCCACTGTATGCCACTTTCCATTTACCATCTCTGATCAGCAGCGCAAAGTCACTGGCGCTCGGCTTCACGTGCGGGATAATACTTCCTGCAGTGTTGGGCAAAAGGTCCATCGACTTGTCTGAAAAGTTATCTAACTTGAGTGTTTTTATTCTTGACCGGATATTTGCACCCGTACTTCCAATATTCATACTAGGATCCGCCTTCAAGATGGAGAGTGAAGGCGCTCTTACCAGTTTGCGGGACAATGCGGGAGTTGTAGTATACATCTTTGCCTCTGCGTTTTTGTACACTACATTCCTGTATCTTGCAGGGAGTGGTTTTTCGCTGCGAAAAGCCCTTGGAACGATGAAAAACATGCTTCCGGCGGTCGTTACCGGGTTGGGCACAATGTCTAGTCTGCTGACCATGCCAGTGACGCTCACCGCCGTGAAAAGGAGCATCAAGCACCCGCACATTGCAGACATATCTGTGCCAGGTTCCGTCAATATACACCTACTCGGAGACTGTTTCGTCTCTGTAATGTTATTGCCGCTGCTGGTGGCAACGCTTGGGACAGAGGCTGTTACAACCTCTGATTACGTACACTTCCTGGTGTATGTGGTGTTGATGAAGTTTGCCGAGGCTGCAGTCGCTGGAACGGGATTAGTGCTTATGTTTCCAGTGGTTGAGCAGTATTTGCATTTTTCGCCTACCATGCTTTCGCTCGCTACTACACTTTTCATTCTGCTTGACCCCTTAATCACTGCGGTGAATGTGTTTGGCAATGGGGCGTTCTCCGTGCTGTTTGCAAGGGTGCATGACTTGCTTTTTCATCAGAAGAAAAAGCCCAAACGAGCGAGCGTATCTGGTCGCATACGTTAACAAATGTTTTCTATATTACTAAATTGGGATTAACAGCCAAAAATTTATTTACATGCACGAACTTAGGATATACCATCGGCGGTTTCGGCCCCATACAATGGCGTATGCGCCGGCATTTGCCTGCACACAGACGCGGGGCTTTTTTAAGCGATTGGAAACATATGTTCAATAAACATTCCCTGAGATTTGGGCTTTTGCTGGCACTCTCGTTGCTGGCATTCGCATTCGCAGATTTCGTACCGTATGAAGTACGGTCCTTTTCATACGCCGTAAGTTTATCCATAAAGGAAGTACTGGTCTTTTTACTACCGTTTATAGTATTCGGCGTCGTTTTCAGGTCGGTAAGCCGGCTACAAAGCGGCAATGCAGTCAAGATAGTAGTGCTGCTGATCACTATGGTGGTGCTCTCAAATGCGGCGTCGATATCCTCAGCGTATTGTGTTGGTAAGTATATTGCATCTACCAGCAAAACCGTAGTACTTCAAAATGCAGCAACAAATGGGGGGCTGGAGCCCTCATACGTGTTTCACCTCCCTCCTCTGGTGAGCACGATCAAGGCCGTAATCGCGGGGTTTTTGTGCGGGATGATTTTACCAAAATTTCTGCCACAGAAATCAGAAAAGGCCGCCGCTACTTTGTCGCGCATCAGTGCATTTGTCCTGGAGAAGGTTTTCACGCCCATCATTCCCCTTTTCATCGTTGGGCTCGTATTTAAAATGCAGAGTGACCAGCTGTCACAAGTGCTCCGCGACAACGCGGAGGTGGGGTTCTACATGTTCCTTGCGGTGTCTACGTATATTGTCCTATTTTACTGCGTAGGTGAGCGTTTTGTTATACGCAAAGCCATAGCGATGCTTAAAAATATGGTACCCGCTGCACTAGTCGGCTTCACTACCATGTCTAGCCTCATCTCCCTACCCTTGATTATAAAATCGGTGAAGAAAGACTCTGAAAACCCGGATATCGTAGACATAGCAGTGCCTGCTGTAATCAACATACACATGTTGGGAGATTGCTTTTTCATCGTAATAATGTCACTAGTAATATCGGGTACGTTCGGCAGCATTGAGTACGTTACCGCGTCTGACGCCATTTTGTTCATGCTCTGTTTCCTGATATCCATGTTCGCAATAGTGGGAGTACCTGGAGGTGGGGTTATAGTGATGCTGCCTATAATAGAAAAGTATCTTCACTTTTCCCCTACTATGTCGTCCCTAATAACCACGTTGTACGTTTTGTGTGACCCGGGCATCACGCTTGTAAATATTTTTGGGAACGGGGCATTTGCGATACTGTTTACGAAGGCCCATAAACTACTAATCTCGAAGAAATAAACATAGGGAGGCGTGTAGGTGAAGGTTATGGCGTTGGATGCCTCAGGCACCCAGTGTGCCGTTGCGGTATTTGACGTAGACAGACAAAAATTCTCTGAGGCGGTCAGCCCCTTACATAACAGACATGCCGAGTCGTTGTTTTCTCTCATTGACTCCGCACTTGCAGATTCTGGATCTACTTACCTTAGCCTCACCCATACCGTGGCCACCGTTGGGCCGGGCAGTTTCACGGGCTTGAGAGCCTCTCTCGCCGCTTTACAGGGGTTCAGGTTGGTTTCAAACATCCCTGTACATGCGGTAACCTTGCTCGAGCTCCAGGCATATCTCATATCAAAACACGGTCCCACAGGTAAAGACATACTGTCCATAGTAGAGCTACCCAACGACAGCCGCGCGTACAGCCAGGTGTTCAACAGCAAGCTGATTCCCATCACCAATGCCGCCATAGCAGAACGCAATTTAATATCTGAAGAAGGCTACGCTACACTTCGCTGTTGCAAAATTCCCGACAGTACAAATGCCAGAACTGCCGCCGAGTTTCTTGTATATAAACTGCTGCACAAATTGCCGGAAACCCCACTTGCTCCGATTTATTCCCGTTCTTACACCTAAAATCTAGAAGTACTGGAAGCCAGCCTATGCCACTGCAAATAGTAACCATGGGTGACAGCGCACCGCCGTTATGGCCCCATTATTCGTAGTTATGCCGCGAGAAAAAACTTGCAGATTGCCGCGGCTTGCTATATTCCTCGAGACAGGTCGGTCTGCTGGTGGCTTGCTATGAGGCTCAGAAACGTCTTCGTGGGTGCGGTTCTCGCCGCGGTGTTGTGCGCTTTCGTGTTTGTCACATTCGGTAGTGTGCTACCCTTTGGCGGTACCGCAAGTGATAGGTGTGTGGCGAAAGTGGGCTCAAGTTGCCTGTCACTGAGGGAGTACAGCATGGCTTACCGTGGGGAGCTGTCATATATAGAAAGTTTGGTGCACCAAAAGCTATCTGAAGATGACATAAAGCGGTTTGGCGTTAAGGAGATGACGCTTAGCAGGATGGTTGACGACATGGTGCTGGAAAAGTTTGCGAAAGAGCTAAACCTGCGGGTAAGCAATAAGAGCATCAGAGACCTGATAGGGGACATGCCCATGTTCCAGGACAAAAGCGGGAAGCTAGACGAACAAAGGTTTAAAGACCTACTGGCTGATGCGGGGATGACTGAGGCTTCATACATTGGGAAGGTGCGTGACTCTCTTCCGGCATTTGTGTTGTCCGAATGTATTTTCCCAAGGTCAGGTGAAGTATATTCACAGTATTACGACGGATTTGCGCAGGACGTTCTGCGCGGCATTATGCAGTCTCGCACGGTAGATATAGTGGAAATCTCACAAAGCGCTGTGGAAAACACCTCAACACCTACCGACAGTGACTTGGAAGCGATGTACAACGAAGGCACTAAAAATGGTGAGCTGATTATGCCCGAATACAGGAGCGCGGAATATATGATCGTCAGCGAGGACGACGCGCTGGACGAGGTTACCGCTTCCAATGACGAGGTAGAAAGCGAGATAAAGAATAGCGAACTTCATGACCAGAGAGATGTTTTGAATCTCGTGTTTCCTAGTGAGAGCGAAGCAAGCGCCGCCTATAAAGCCATCAAGGAAGGGAAGGCGTTCGAGGCGGTTGTTAAAGACTTGGGCACAACAGTGGAGGAAGTTACCCTGCGAAACGTCACCAAGGAGCTTTTGCCGATCGAGGTCCGAAACACGGTGTTTGATCTGAACGAAGGGGAGGTAAGCGGGGTCTTCCGCAGTGTCGTGGGGTGGCATGTCATGAAGATTTTGAGCAAGCACCCTATTTCCGCAAAAGATCTGAAAAAGCTCAAGGAAAAGGTTGCAATGAGCATAAAAAGGCAGAAGGCTAGAGAGTTGTTTTCCGCCAGTATCAGGAAAGCCAATGAGATGATAAGTCACGGTGCTACGTCGTTCTCCGAAGTTGCAGACGTGTTCAAAAAGCCTGCCATAGGCGCTTTAAAAGATTTTGACAGTAACGGGCAGGACTCTACAGGCAAGAGTCACACATATGCGGAGGAGTCGTCCTTTCCGGGCATAGTTGGGGCTTTGCCGCCCCTTGCGTTTTCATCCCAGGTGGGCAAGCCTTCGCATTTTGTCAGCATCGGCAATGCATATTTTAGTGTCATAGTAACCGGCGTCACGCCTTCAAGGACCAGGACTTTCGATGAGAGTAAGTCTCTGCTGCTAGATAAGTGGAAAAATGACTTTCGTGGTTGGTGAGATGCTCAAACTTGCCAGCGATCTGACAGCGAAGCTAAAAGCGGGCGAAAACCCAGGTAGTGCTGTGGGCATTGTGACAAAAAAGAATGAAAATATCAGCAGGGTAAACAGGAAAAAGGGTAGTAGCAACTATCCGGAGGATCTTGTCGACCAAGTGTTTGAAATGCGCATAGGTGACGTGGGCGAGGGGGTGATAGATCAAGGCGCAAATAAGATTTTTATAGCAACGCTTAAGGACATCAAGACCCCAGGCCAGGTCAATGAAAAAGAGCTAAAAGAGTTCCAGGCGCACTTCACCAGCAGCGCGATATCATCCATCAGGCGGCAGCTGCTTAGTCATCTCACAAACAAGTACGGCGTCAAGATTAATAAAAAGCTGCTTGAAGGGGTATAGCGGCGCGGGCTATCGGGAGGGAATGAGAAAGGTTGTTTTCCCTCTGGTGGCGGGTTTGCAGAGCGTTTAGGTCTTGGTGACTCCGGTAGAGTTGCCGTGTGTCTGTAAGCAATGCTGTGTCTCAACCTTGCCAGGAGACTAAAAACCGTGACTGTCACGCTAACAGGTTGCTGCACTGAGCGATTTCATGATAAGAAGGGCGCAATCCGCGACGGTTGCTGCTACACATCTCAGTCACAAACACATTACAGCAACGCGGCACAAGCAGATACTATTCTGTCACAAGCTCGGGATAATTCATCGTCCGCGAGTGCGTATGAAATCCTGAAAAAAATCCGGTGCACCAAACGCTACGCCCGGCACAACGGCAACTTTATGCTGGAGCAAATACTTTGCAAAATCCGTACCATTGGCGATTACAAAGCCCTCAGCCCTTTTACCAA
>NZ_AFMS01000087.1 GCF_000215485.1 Anaplasma marginale str. Florida | reverse complement strand
CGTGCTCAATGACTACCACAGTGTTGCCCATATCTCGCAGATTTTTCAGTGTGTTGATCAGTAGCGCATTATCGCGCTGATGTAGCCCTATAGATGGTTCGTCAAGTACGTATAAAACCCCGGTAAGGCCCGAGCCAATCTGCGACGCCAATTTTATTCTTTGGCTTTCTCCCCCAGAAAGAGTTCTGGATTCACGATCCAAAGTTAGGTGGCTGAGCCCGACATTACTGAGAAATTTTAACCGCTTTACCACTTCCTCCAGCAGCTTTGTGCAGACTGCGTTTTCATACTCAGAAAGCTTGCTTGGTAGGCCCTCGCACCACGCGATTGCCTCATCTACCGAGAATGCGCACACTTCGCCGATGTGCTTGCCATCTATTTTTACTGATAACGATTCTGGAGATAGGCGAAAGCCCATACAGTGTGGGCATGTGCTAGAAACAGAGTACCTTTCGGCAATCTTTTCGGCTACTATATTACCACTTTCATTGAGTAGGCCTAATATACCCCTGCTCCCGGCTGGTTTGAACTCCGTATTTAATGTTCCGTCCTTGTTGCCGAATAGGATTACGTTGCGGAGCCCTTCGTCCATCTTGCACCATGGGATGGAGAGATCAATAGCGTGCATTTTTGCAATAAGGGCTATTTCATGTGCGCATTGGTGGGCGAAACTGGGCCCGTGATAGGTATTAGCGGGTGGCCTAATCGGCCCCATAGGGTCAATTGCCCCTTCGAGTATTGAGAGCTCCGTGTTAGGGACGACTAGGTTGATATCTATTGCGTGATTTCGACCCATTCCCAAGCAATGTTTACATGCACCACAAACTGTGTTGAAGGAAAATAATCTGGGTTCCACTTCTCCTATGTGAAACCCGCTCTCTGGACAGATAAAATGTTCCGAAAATACCAAAATCTGGCCAGGCTGGTACTCTTGCGCGGCGCAATCCTGTGGGAGTGACACTATTTCAACGTGCATTATCCCCTTGCCGATTAGCAGTGCGTTTTCCACACTGCTTGGTATCCTGTTCGATTTTTCTTGGGCAATAACGACTCTATCAACCACCACGTAAATTTTATGCGTGCTATCTCGCTGTAGTGGCGGTATTTCGTTTATATCATATACTGTATCATCAATCTTCAAACGCGTGTAGCCGAGCCTTCTCATCTCGGCTATTGATTTCAAGAGTTCCCCGCCCTTTGCCTGGGTTATCGGGGCTAGTATGTGCAACTTTGTACCGATCGGCAGCCCAACAACTTCTTGGGCAATTCTGGACGCGGACAACCTTGATATGGGTTTGCCGGTGGCTGGAGAATGAGGCACACCGATTCTAGCGTACATCAGCCTGAGGTAGTCATGAATTTCTGTT
>NZ_AFMS01000088.1 GCF_000215485.1 Anaplasma marginale str. Florida | reverse complement strand
GGCTTTTTTACATCATTAATATCGGATGTTGTGTACGTACGCTACCCATCTCTGGACAGAGAGCTAGTCGGCGTGCGATTTCCCGCGGTTGAGGAGACCTCTTCCATTGATGTGACAACAGAAACCAGTGTTGAAACTCCGTACAGGCCGCCACTTCAGAATCTATGACGGTATCCGTGGCTGGTTAAGTGTACAATGCCACCCTTGCTGTCATACACTCTAATGCCCGGCTGCGCAACTATTGCGCCCACTTTAGTAACCTTTACTTTAAGATCTGCCGCTATGCGCATTATTTGTGCGTGGTTTTCTGCTACAGCGGTGAAAGCAAGTTCATAGTCATCCCCTCCGCTGCAAATGCGCTCTATAAGTTCTGGATTGCGCCTTAGTACGTCTTGTGCCGCATCGGACATTGGAATCTGGTTTAAGTGTATGCTCGCACCCACGTTTGATAACCTACATATGTGCCCTATATCTTGAACTAGCCCGTCTGAAATGTCTATGCATGCTGAGGCAATGCTACATATTCTACTACCCAATGCAATTCTGGGCTCTGGCAAATCATACTTGTGCTTTAAAGCGTGGCACTCTCCATCGATCAAGCCTTGGTACGCCATTAATCCCAAAGTAGCATCTCCTATGTTGCCGCTTACATACAGAAAATCTCCAACTTTTGCCTGCGACCTCGTCATACTTTGCATACCGGGAACCCCCATGGCTGTAATGCTTATAGTAATGGTACCCGTGTTGTTAGACGTCGTATCGCCGCCGATTAAGTTAACATTATAGTTTTTATTATCTTCCCTCAGGCCATTGCTGAATTGCTCCCACCATTCCTCGGTTACTCCCTGTGGTAATGACATACCAAGCATGTACCCGTAGGGCTGGGCCCCCATCGCTGCAAGATCGGAGAGATTCACCCTCAACGCCTTTTTTGCTAATAGAGTCGGAGCACTATGGTGGAGGAAGTGAGTTCCCTCCACTAGAATATCTTGTGTAACGATAAAAGACCCGTTGGGGGAGGAAATTTTTCCTGCATCGTCATTCTCAGTGCTAAATCCGCTGCGCATCAGGGGGCGTATGTATTTCTCTATACACGCAAATTCATCCATGCTTGGCGTTTCAGTAGTAATCGGGCGGGTTTGCGGGCCAGCGGGCGAGCGTTGCATATTGTTTGAAACTTTGGGTTTTTCCACCTCTACGTCCATTTTCCATATATTATCAGTGCTTTACCTGATGACGCAAACATACTGCTTCTTGCTGTTGCACTATACTTAATTAAAATTGTTATAGCTTTCGCTTCTTAGTCAAGAAACAAGGTTGTTTTCTTGGAAAATACACTGAATAATGTACGAGACTCTGTTTCGGTCGGCTGTGGTGTCTTTGTGTGTGTATGAACTCTGTGCAGCAATTTTTGAAAGGGCAGGTGCATTTTTGAGATGTGCGGGTCTTGCAATTGCAGATTTCCGCAGACATGATGGGCTCGTGTATTCTGGGTATTTGGCGTTCATTTTCCTTCTCGCTACCTTTCCCTTTTTTGGATTTTTTACCGCTATGACCTCCACAGCACTAAATGTGCTGGACAAGCACGAAGATTTCCTGCAGGGGCTAGTCACTTCGCTGCTTAGCGAACTGCCGCATGAGACCATTGCTGCGCTTTTGCCTAGAATAAACGAGATATTATCTGGGCCTCCGCAGAGTTTGTTGACTGTGGCTGTAGTGGGTATTGTTTGGACTGCCTCCTCAGCCATAGAAGGCATGCGTACAGTGTTGAACAAGGCATTTAGGGTTTCAGCTCCGCCACCATATATTCTTGGTAGAATGCTGAGTATCTTGCAGTTTTTGGTAATAGTTTTGGTGATGATGTTCAGTGTGTTATTCATAGTCTTTGTGCCAATAGTTCTCGATGTGCTTGATCAAAAATGGGGCTACCTGGGCTATATAAAATACACATTGAGTGAAGTGATACTGTGCCTTTCCGTCGCGCTTTTGTATTTTATGGTTCCGAATACGAGGCAGCGTATAGGGGTTATACTGCCGGGGGCAGTTGTGGTGACAATATTATGGACCGCATCTTCGTTTACCTTCTCTTGGTACTTATCAAACTTTCGGGTGCTACACACAATGTACGGCAACCTTTCCGGCATTATTGCGTCCATGCTCTTTTTCTACATTCTTAGCATATTTTTTATATACGGGGCGGAGTTGAGTTACCGGCTGTCTAAGCAATTTTGATGCACTGTAGGGAAGGTGGCCACCATGCGGGCGGCATACCGTTGAGGTTGTGGAGCGGAGCTCGGGATCTCTGCGCGCATAATTTGCTAAAATGCCTTTTCAGATGTTACGTAGATCGTTAGAATACCGGATCTACGACGGTGTCTGGTTGCAGAGTCTGGAGTAGGGGGCTTTCGGCTGCGTGGTGGGTTGCATGTACAATTTTGAAAATCTGTGGTTGCCATATAGCGGCGTGCTATCACCGATCGATGCTGTGAAGGTCGTGTCCGGCAGTGGGTGCTACCTTGAATTAGAAAATGGTAGAAAGCTTCTGGACGGCATATCCAGCTGGTGGAGCGTCTGCCATGGGTATTCCCACCCCCACATAGTTGCAAAAATGCGCGAACAGGTAGAGAAGCTTTCCCATGTGATGCTTTGTTCTGGCCTGGTACACGAAGGGGCGTGCGAGTTGGCTTCAAGGCTTGTGGGGCTGGCGCCACCTGGGCTACAGAAGGTTTTCTTTTCTGACTCTGGGTCTATGGCTGTGGAAGTTGCGATGAAAATTGCAGTGCAGTATTGGCACATTGTTGGTAGGCCACAAAAAACCGGCTTTGTTGCGTTCAAAAATGCATACCACGGCGACAGCATGGGGTGCATGTCGGTTTCGGACCCTATGGCTATACATGGCCCGTGGTTTTCTGGCTATTACCCAGCGCAACACCTGTTTGATTTGCCGGTAGACGAGCGAGATTTCGAGTTGCTGAGGCGTAAGATAGAGCAAATTGCCCATGAAGCTGCCGCGATCATAGTGGAGCCGATTCTCCAAGCTGCTGGGGGATGCGTCTTTATCCCCCTGAAGTGCTAGCGTCGCTGCTTAAACTCGCAAGGGAAGCCAATATTCTCTTTATTGTTGATGAAGTTGCAACTGGCTTTGGTAGAATTGGCACCATGTTTGCGTGTGAGCAGGCACAAATTTCTCCTGATATTATGGTGCTGGGCAAGGCCATGACTGGCGGCATGTGCCCGTTGTCGGCAACGTTAGTGTCTTCAGAAATTTGCGGGCCATTTAAGTTGTGTGGTGAAAGGCTGATGCATGGCAACACTTTTGCAGCAAATCCCTTGGCGTGCGCTGCCGCGAACGCTTCGCTTGACCTATTTGAGGACGGGTCACTAATGCGTAGGGTGCAGGTTATTGAAGAGCGCATGAGCCGCGGGTTGGAGCCACTTAAGGGCTTGAAGTACGTTCACAATATTAGGGTAAAGGGGGCTGTTGCCGCCATGGAGATAGCTGCGGGCAATTTTGATCATCTGCAGGAAAACTTCTTACGCAAGCTCATAGATTGTGAAATCTGGATAAGGCCAATTGGAAATACAGTGTACCTAATGCCCCCATTGATAATTTCTGACGCAGAGTTAGAGCATCTACTCACCGCGGTGTGTACTTTGGTGCACTCTTGTAGAGAGCGTCTAGAGCTGGTGGTCTAATATGCAACGTGTTGCAACCGCGGGTGGGCTGTGCCATTAAGAGACGGTGTGAAATAAGACGTAAATTCCATGCCTTGGTGCATCAAGGTACACTGGTGCGCGTGGGCCCGCACACGCGGGGGAGTTACACACGCACGGTTGTACATGCGCCCCGTACCGTGTCTCCGTTAGCTCGGATTGCCGTTTTATAAGCGCCGTGTCCATGCCAATGCTTACGGATAATTACTGTTGATATTTTGTGGGAAATGGAGAATAATCCTCCGATTCCCGGTTGGAGAGGTGGCCGAGAGGCTGAAGGCGGCGGTTTGCTAAACCGTTATACAAGTAACATTGTATCGAGGGTTCGAATCCCTCTCTCTCCGCCAGAGGTGTTGCTTAGTTTTGGCTTCCTGCGCTAAGCGGCAGGGGCGGGTGGATGTCTGCTTGTAGATTGCCGGTTGGGGGATATGTACCTTCTTACGAAAAGGCGTGGGTGCAGAAATATAAGATCTGCGGTCGAGAGTTTTGTTCTACAAAAGTGCGAAGCGTGGCGGCTGAGCAGAACGGAAATCCGAATCATGCTCAACTGGAGAGATATAGTTGGGGCGCGAATTGCGGAACTTGCACGGCCCGACAAGGTGGTTTTTTCTAAGGATAACTCTGGGATATTGTACTTGAGTGTTACTCACGGGGGGCACGCGATGTTCATTCAATACGCAATACCCGGCATTATTGAGAAAATTTCCGTGTATTTTGGGTTTAAGGCTATATCATCAATCAAAATTCGGCAATAGTAGACCATTTAGTTGGTGATTGCTTGTGAGTGGTGGCTGAGCGGCCGGCGATGTTTATTGGTGATAGCACCTAGATGCCGCGCAACTGCGCGTTTTTTGTCGGGTGTGGTTGCCATGCGGTGCAAGCCGTTGATTTCACACTTCACAGGTGCCTGCCGTGATTACCCCGTAGAGAACTGATATTGCCGTGACTGCAGGAAGTTTGATACTGCACAAAGTTGCTCCACAGAAAGGTTTTCCGCCCTCACGGACGGCGGTATCCTACACTCTGCAAGCAACGCATCGAATTCTTGGTGCGGCAGCCCCAGCGCGTTGCGCACGGTCTTTCTCTTGCAGCCGAATGCTTTTTTTAGCATCTTGAGCATGTATGAGTAGTCTACAGGAAATCTTAAATTGCCCAGGGGTGTGATGTTGACTACAGATGAGCAGACCTTTGGGGGAGGGGAAAAGGCGCCGGGCTGCAGGTCTTTTACTTTCTCTACGTCGCACAGCAGTTGTACCAGCACGGATAGTATTGAGTAACTCTTAGTGCCGGGTTTGGCCACCAATCTCTCTGCCACCTCCTTTTGGAACATTAGGGTTAACTTCTCAAAATTATGTATGTATTTTAACATCCTGAGGAGTAGAATCACAGATATGTTATACGGCAAGTTGGCTATCATCTTGCTTGGCGCTGAGATCATCGTCTCCAAGTTTATTTCCAAAACATCGTGCTCTATATACCTATAGTTTTGGATATTTCTGCATCAGACCTTTATGCATAGGCGATAGTCTGCGATCTTTTTCAATTGCCAGTAGACTTGCGACTTTGCTCCTTAAAATTATCTCAGTCATGGTCCCAAATCCAGGGCCAACCTCTATTATGTTATACCCTTCTATACTTCCAGCGTAGGAGACTATCTTCTCCGCCATAGAAGGATCCAAAATGAAGTTCTGTCCGAGCGATTTATATGCTTTATGCCTGATGGTGCGCATTGTACAATTGCTTAAGAATCGCCAATAGCATAGCCGAAAATTAACCTTTTGACTTTTATCTTAACATGTATATCATTCTGTCACTAGCTGTTGCGGCTTGGTTCCTCGCGTCGCTGGCCGGCTTAGCTTTAATTGGTAGAGCACCTGACTTGTAATCAGGGGGTTGTCGGTTCGAGTCCGGCAGCCGGCTCTCTTGTACTGAGTGTGGAGCTTATGTCCTTTCTTGTCGTAGCTAACTGGAAGATGAATGGGGATACCGCTCTGGTGAGGGATTTTCTTGCTGCGATTGACACCAGCTTTGCATCGGACCTTCTCAACAAAGGCCCGCTTGAATTGGTCATATGCCCTCCGTTTACTTTGATGTCAGCGTTCGACTCTAGGTGTCCATCGGTAAGGCTTGGGGCGCAGAACTGCTTTTCTGGGGTTAGTAAAGGCTGTACTGGTGAGATAAGTGCTGCAATGTTAAAAGAGTGTGGCTGTGACTATGTCATCCTTGGGCACTCTGATAGGCGTGGTACATTTGCTGAAGAAAATTCAGACATCAGACTAAAGGCTGAATCCGCTATAGAAGAGGGGATTACACCTATAATATGCGTTGGTGAGACACTGCAGGAAAGGAATAGTGGCATCTCTAGTGATATACTAGTCGAGCAATGCAGCAAATGTTGCCCGAAGTACGGGGAATTTATAATTGCATACGAACCGGTTTGGGCCATAGGAGGCTCAACTATTCCTGATTTAGAGATAATAAGAGAATCTTTTGATACAATCAGGTCCCATGGTTCTGCGCGTACCATACTTTACGGCGGGTCTGTAAACCAGGGCAACATACGCGCTCTAAAGTCACAAATTGATGGCCTATCTGGAGTGCTGGTTGGAAGTGCAGGAACGAAAGTAGATGAGTTTTGCGGAATTATAAGCAATGTGTTGGAATTATAGGTTTTTTATGCTCCGAGCGGTCGTTGCCGGGTTCATCACGATTTGTAGTTGCTCATTTTTATTGTTTGGTAGACCGGCAGTTTCTGCCTCCAAAAAAGCTTTCTGCTCGTTGGGACGGGGTCTATGACCAACATATATTATTCCGTAGGTGGTGGAGTATGTAAGTTT
>NZ_AFMS01000089.1 GCF_000215485.1 Anaplasma marginale str. Florida | reverse complement strand
CTGCATGAAAGTAGCCCCACTGTGCTAGAGAAGCTTAACTTGGTTTTTTCTAAATTCGATAGATGCCTTGCCGGGAAGCACGCCTTGCTTGCGCAGATGTCATGAGCCACTTGTGCGAAGGTTAGCCCCCTGATGCGCTGGTTTTTGTGCATCATGTATTCCGGCTTGTAGTTGTACCTGTGCAATATGGCCCGCACGGATCGGGGTATGCATCGCACTGAGAGGGAGTTTTACATGGCTTAGGTGAGATCTGGCTCCGCTGGGTTAATAAACTGTACGATTGGTGGTGCGCCTATAGGCTGCTATAACCCTCATCAAAGCCCCGCGGTGAGCACTGCTGCAGTGTAGCCGCTGTTAGAGGCTGGATGCCGTGATACGTAGCTCATGTGCGCGAAGCAGCCCTCCGAGGGAGGCCGCGTTTCCTTGTGTTATAACACACAGGTTCGCGGGATGAGGGGCTGCTCCATTTTAATCATATGAGATTGCCTTTGAGCTCTCATTGTTGAACGCTGCCGCGGCGACTTTGGACAGCACTAACTTCTTCCACTTCCGGATCCGTTATGGTGCTTGAAGGTACGTCTTCTGCTTCCAGCCATTTTCCTCCCGCACCTTGTTTACGGTTCTTAAGATGCGCATCACCATCGGCAGCACGTAACCTCTCTTCGTGGTTTTCTGATTCCGGTGAAGAGTGTTCCTCAGCAACCTCAGATTTTGTTGCCTCAACAGTTTCTGAAGCGCCACCACGGTGGCTTTCTTCTCCCTTTGCAACGTTGCGATCATTGCTACGCTCTTGCTGTACCTCTTGTGCTGCGCGTTTTCCTGGCTCAGCAGTTTCTACAAAGCGGTTTTCTGCCTTGGAACCAACAATACGAGTGAAGATGGGATAGAGAAACTTCTGGACAAAAGAGGTTACTGCATCCTTGACCCACTGCCACAACCGCATATACCAAGGCTGCTGGGCTTCTTCACCCATCTTGTGTGCTTCACTACTCCTGCGCACTGCCACAGCAGACAGGGGAGATGTTTTTGGCTTGTCGTCAGCGCCGTGGTCATGCCCATCATCCGGTGCTCCCTTACCGCTTCCAGCGTCAGCGGAGCGCGCAGAGCTTATATCAGCCTGCCGAGCTTCCTCCTGCTGTTGCAATGATGCCTGAGCTTTACCACCCTTGCCCAGGATTAACATCACCGCTGTACGGGCTACCGAATAGAACCAGTTTACCACGTCAATGATCCACTGCCACACTCTCGAGTACCAAGGTTGCTGGTCTTCTCCCATCTTGGGCATTTTCTGGAACAGCTTTGTAGTAAGGCCTGCAGCTCGTCTGTCGGCCGGCTGCCTACGTCTAGCAGCTCCAATACCGTCTTTCCTAATTGATCCCTCCCTATGCATACCTCTTTGACCGTATGCTCTGTCGAGGTGTATTGCCAAGAAGCTAGCCCCCACTTTCTGACACTGCCTTATAGACACGTCAGGATCGGTAAATATGTCTTGCTGGTACGAGTCAAGCAGCAGCGTATCAGCTGTATTGAGCGATGCATTGTTGCCCAACCTAGCTAACACGGCACTTTCTATCCTGCTGCTATCGATAGTATATGCACCGCATCTTCCGCGCAGGAACCTAATACCATCTTCGTCATTGTGCTTGTAGAAGGCCATTAGCATGTCTGTAACGTCAGCCTCACACAGTGCATACGCACCTGTCTCGTCTGTGTGTAGAGTCCCCAGAGCGACAGAATTTTTCAGAACCCTGTCTAAGCAGGATAGGGTACGCACTGGGTCTATCCGGCCGGTGCGCAGTGCATCGGCTATGGTTGCTATAACCTTCTCCACGCGGTCATGCTCTGGCGGAAGCGCAGCCTCACTGCACAGAACTTCAGCAGAATCTACATCTCTCAGGCTAAACATGTTTTGTAGGAGAGTAGAGTCCACAACAACGAATTGCTGCCCTATTGATTCACGCACACTTTTGATCGACTCACGCAGCCCTTGCAGACCCCTTTGCTCGTAACTACGGGTGAGTGCACCTACTGCGACACTTCTCAATTCCTGCAGTACAACGCGGTTCCCCTCGGCATTTGACGCCTCTAGGCTCCGTACCGGAGCCGCATTTTCAATTTGCTGTACAACCGACTTCACAAGTGCGGTCACATTTGATACGATGCTGTCAAGCTGTCTCTTTGCTTGATGCAGGTTAGCGTCGGAATCCTGTATATCTGCAAGTTGCTTGGCAACGCTCTCCAAATCTCCGAGTGACATCAGCAGCGACAGCTTGTAGGTAATGACCTCAAACCTTGCTGCTAGGGCGCCAATATTGCCTTGTGGGATATCGCTGCTTCCCAACCGGTATACCACGTTGACGGTGTTGGGGTGCAGACTACCCGGTATACTATAGCCTCCTGTTCCTGTGAGCAGGGGCAGTAGGCCAACAGCGCTATTTAGAGCATTGACCACGCCTTTCTGTGCGGTATCCAGCTCTTTATTGAGCCCGTAGCCGTACAACAACTGCACGACCTGCGACAGATCCTGCGAAGCACCGGTTATCTTCTCCTGTAGCCCCGTATCAGGCGCCGCTGGTTTCGCTGGTTTACTTATAACCTCGGGCACATGTGATGATACATCAACAATTGTCTTGAACCACTGTGCAGCAGTTAGTGTCCTACCCGCAGAAGCCGAACTTTCCTGAGTCTGGGCTGGTGTAGCACCGCCACTTACCCGTACCAAATCTGTTGCGCTTACGGCAGGCGAGTTTGCTGCCTGTGCAGCTGTGGCTAATTTTGCAAGACCAGATTTGGTCAATGCCGCAATTCTATTGGATAATTGCACTACTTCTTTAGATGCCGCTATGCCGCGATCACGGTTTAGCATTGCATCAGTAGCGTATTCTATGTTCCCCATGAGCCGAACTATGCCGCCGTCTTCATGGTCTGCAAGCTTGGTGCAAACTTGGTTTAGCAGGGCCTTCGCGCTCAATGCATCACCAACCAATATAGTAAGCTCGTGCTCGACCTCCTGGTGTCGTGGGGCACCAATGATTCTTGACCCTGATGCGTAGGCCGATTCGCACAATACCTGAGCTGCGCTCTTTCGGGGCACGAAAACGTTGTTTCTAGTTTCCATGCACACCTTGGAGACTAGCATACCTGCGTCACGCGCTGCCTCGTACACATCTATCAGTGCCGCCGCGCGCTGGCGTACCTCCTGCGGGTCTGGCTGTGCACCACCAAGACTGCTAGCAGTGGCTCTCCATCCATCCAAAATGTTGTGGCTAGTTTCGCGTACATGCTCACATATAAGGTCGTGTGCCATGTGTACGGCGTGCATAGCAACTTGCACGAAGGCGCTGTAGTGTTGCACAGCATCCCGCTGCGCACCTTCCGCCCGGGCGGCATCACGTCTGTGAACAAGCTGTGCTGCCCTCAAATTATTTTTGCATTGCTCAAGATGTGACAAGACCTGCGCTACCAGACGCGCATCTCGCTGTATACGTGCATCGTAAAGAAACCCTACCAGGTTCTCGACCGCACCTAAGTGCATGAGCGCCCTGTTGCGTGCCGCTATTTCATCATGGCTTATAGCGCTAGCAGCAACTTTCTCTTTCTGTGCGCTATCTGCCGCACTTCTGGCAATAGAAACCATTCTGAAGATCTGCGACGCCCAATCTTCTCCCAATATCCTTTGAGGCTGGCTGGCAAACCTTTGTTGTGATGTTTCCTGCAATAATGTGACTGCGTCAGATAGCCCGCTGAGCATAGAGACCGCATCTTTGGACAATGGGGCTGCTACAAGCTTAGCATTCAACAGGCACTCCTGGCTCCGTGTAATTGCCTCCTGAAGCGCCCTCTCGTGCGGTACCACAGATTCTGTGTCGCGTCCACCCGCAACCTTAGTTAGTAACGTAAACAAGGCTGCCTGCTGCGCAATTTCTAGCTGGTGTCTGACAGCACGCAGATGGTGCAGGAGCTTCCCGCCTTGCAGTGTGTTATATATCCCGCTGTGGACGAGGAACTGATTTATACTTTTCAGCAGACGAGCAGTCCGGTTCAGATGTGTGATTGTCTTGTCGGGCTCTGCACCACCCTCGGTGTCGGATGATAGATGTGGCTTTTGCTGCCCCGCATCCATCGCAGCATGACCAACCTCAACCATTCTGGGCGCAAACCCTTTATAGCCATAACCCGGCACTATCTTTACATTTTCGGACGTGCGCGCCGCCTCTACCAACCCGAGCTGGGCGACTAGAGCACCATATGCGGCGCTTATCGCACATTGGTCACTGGGAGCCAAATTCCCATCGCGGTGCATACCGGCAATGGTGCTGACAACAAGTCTAATATCGTCCTGTATGCGCTCAGCCCCGTCTCTGATACCGCGTGTGCTGATGCGCTCCATCAAACTTTCTGCTGCACCGATGGCAAACTGTATGCGCTCTTTCTGTCCCTCAGTTAGATTGCTGCTATTGCTACCAGTTATCAACTCCTCCATCACGCCTTTGGCGTCGTTCAGTCCGGCAAATACTGTAGCCAAGTCTAGCACTAGCGGCGCTGCGGCCCTAGCGAGCCGCGAATGCACTGCTGGTGCAGTGATGGCAGTGCCACATGCCGCGTGGATATCATGCTGCACGCGGTCCAATAGTGTTTTAGAGATGCTGTTACCCGTTGTCTTACCAGCCCTAATTGCGGATACGGCGATTCTTGCTATCGCTGGATGCAGATCTTCCGAAATTTGTGCCCTGTTGCTCATCCCGGTGGAGCTGGCCGTCTGTTGTATCACGCTATTAAGCTCGGTGAGCATACCTGACACCAGGTCGCTAGTGATTTTCAGGGTCCCGTCCGACGATGCTTGTTGCTTGAGTTTTGACTCTACAAGTGTTTCGATTTGGTGCTCTTTAATATGAGCTGCCCCCAAGTGTTCCTCCCTAGCGACAGATTCGACCACAGCACTAATGGTTGCGATTAGTACCGTGCGTGCAAGCCCAAATGGGACGCCATCAACACTGTTTGCTGCGGTGGTTGCGCGCTGTTCAGCTTCCCTTTCGGAGACCTTACTGCTCTCTTCAACTACTGTGCCATTTTCCCAAAACTCTTGAGCAACGCTATGGATCTTAATAACCCCCTGTGCCAGGTTCTGTATCATTTCATCTGTAAGCTCAGCAAAAGCCACAGCGATAGGAGCCTTACTCGCTCCCGCGCTGGCTGCTGCGTGCGCACGTTTTACGGAATCACGAATCGTTGTGAATAGGTTTACAAAAAACTGTTCTGAGACCACAACGTGCTCCCGGCAATTTGCGACAAGGGAAAACACGCCTTTCGCTATTGTGTGCCACACTGTTCTGTCCCCTGCTGACAGGGTGCTGGCAATCTTCCACGCCAATGAGACACAACTTGACCTAGGAACCTCATTTGCGCTACCACCGCAGATCACCAGCGTAGTCGCATACTTTGCTGCTTCTTTGACCAAATCTTGGTCTACATCCTGCACCCCCTTCAGCGCAGCGCGTATTGCGCTCCGACAATGCTCCTTTTGAGTGTCTATGTATATGGAGGTGACCATCTTCTCTACGTGCCGGAATGGCACACTGTGGCCACGTACTGAAGCGTCACTGCAAGTGTACCGAGCGGCAGTGTGCATTACCACACTTACAACCCGTCTTACTAGCTCATCCCAAATTGTTGTGTCCTGTGCAAGTGCGCCCACTTGTACCATTTCGTCTCTAAAGCGCTGAAATGCACCGGAGACCATTTGCGCGGACAAACCCATTGTATTACCAGAAGCGCTTGCCGCCTCTGATACTATGCGCCTTACAGCATCACTTGGTAGGCTAGGCGGAATGGTACGTCTCCTGCTGTCATGTATAACAACCTCCTGTATCGCGTGCATTGCCGCCACGACTATGCCGTGTGCAACATCGGTATTGACGGTGACGGTTCTCTCGCCTTCACCGTATCTACTTTCAGCATGTGCACCTAAAAACTCGCTGTCAGGCATTATCAGCGCTTGTTCTACAACTCCTCCTATAAATGCTGCACGAGGCTCAGTTGAGTAGACAGATGCTGGGACTGCCTGGCCCAGATCGAACGTGATTTTCTGATCTATAACTTCTCTTACAAGATCCAAGCAACCTCTATTATGGGCGTTGTGTGCGGTGTACACCGCATCTTGATGCATGAGACCCTTGTGTAACCGGATTAGGTTGTCTATCATGGTGGAGATGACGCTTGCGTCGGAAACCATGCGGCTTTGCCTAGCATCGTTTGGTAGGCCTGCCACCATGACTTCATTCAGCATGTCACCCGGTATCCGGGCCTTCACCCCATCTATGGCTGTGCTAAGCTGCATCGCGTTGGAGCACGCTACCAGGGCATTATAAACAAACTGCACTGGAACTGCTGTAACGACATCATCTGTCGCAGATCCTGCTTCTTGTGCACCACGTGCGGCAGCACTCCTCCCAATCGCTCTTGATATTTCGCTCAGTACCACGATTGGGTCGTCTCTATTGGCCGCATTTCTGACGTGGGTGATATTATGCTCTTCTATCAACGCTCTTAGTGCTACTGCAAGATCAGCTCCGCTGGTGATAACAACTTTGCCGTCAGATACTGGCAGCATCCCTGCTATTTCTGCCAACCGATTGCCAGGAACCAGAGCGCGTACCCCGGCCGCAGCGGAACGTACTTGTAGCGTATACGCGAGCGTTTTTAGTGAGCTACGAACAAACTCTTCGGGGACTTCTACAGCTGGGGATTGTTCTAAAGTATTCAGTGCATTTATATCTACCAGCCTACCAACTACACTCTCTAGGTCTGTCAGCACTTCGCGCATTCTGTTGCCAAGCTGCCCTTGGAGGTTATGCCGCGAAATCTCCCTCGCACACGCGTGTAAAATTAAATGCGGTGCGTTACCATCTAGGAAATCGTAATTCCCTGAAGGTAGAGCAGCACCTATTTCTAAGAGCACAGAATTTGCAGAACGTAGTGCCTCCCTTAACTTACTGTAGTCGGCACCATTATTGCTGCGAGCAAGCGCTGTATCCGCATCTCCTATCCTCGCGCAAATAGCGGGCATTACGTCTAGTAGGCTGCTTTCTGGGTTATTCAGGCTATGAGCAGTGACCCTAGCGTTGCCAGAGGCCACCTTTATTGCGTGAACTACTATATCCTTCAGAATTTGAGCTGCTAGACGAAGGAAAACGAGCGCGTCCACGATGTGCTCATACACGACACGCGCCGCTCTCTGCAGGTGTTGCAGCGCTTTACTATCCCTGAGCTTCTCGCCAAGAGATACAAGAGATAATAGCGCATTTTTACAATAATCGAGCAATGCCTCCGCCTCCAGCGCGGCAGTGACACGCACGTTATAGGAAACAGACTCTGCAGCCTGCTTTACGTGATTGCCTGCATTTCGCAACTTGTCTAGCGCCAAGGCAACGCTTTCACCTCCGTGTTCTCGCAACGCTGTACCGTGCTCCTCAACTAGGCGATAAGCTCGTGTTATGTGATAGTATGCGTTGGTGGCCTTCTCTCTAAAACTGTTTACAAGCTCATGCGCAGTGCGATCTGTAGCAAAACCCTCCCGCTCGCTCAACACTTCACGTTTGGTAGCTAGCTCCAACAAAGCTGCCGCATGTAGTAGCTCCTCTGCCACTTTTTGGCTGCAGAAAACCAAGTGTGGGTTGTCAGAAATAGAATCAACTATTTTGCGTGTTGCGCTTCTCAGCTCTAGCCTGAGCGTACCGCCGTGGCCCCCTACAGGGTCTATAGCACTTATTATGTCTTTTGCGGCATCGTTCAAACTATTAGCGAAATTCTCAATACTGATTTCATGGAACGGCCCCTTGTACGCGTCGTGCGCACTCTCCAAAGCTGCACGTAGCCGTTCGTATGCCGATACGAGGTTCCGGTCTTCTGATGACACAGCCCTTGCATTGAACGTCTGAAGTGTGTGTCTAATACGCTGCGCTGGGTGCTTGTTTGCCACATCGCGAATCATCTGCAATATTTGCTGCGCATCTTCAGATATCTGAGTAATACTTTCCGCGTTTGGAGAAGGCGTGGTCCCCGCGGCAATAGAATCGCAGACGTGCTGTATCTTTTCGGTTATAGTCTGGGTGCGCGGCACAAGCTGCACAGCAGCGCTTATCCACTGCCTGCCTGTCAGCGCAGACACAACTGTAAGAATGGTGCCGATATGTCCGAGCAACTCCTCAACGCATGCACGCAGACCAGCACTGTTAGAGCTACCGACGTTGGCGGCAGCGGTATGTAGCGCACTCATGGCGCGCGCGAGTTCGTACCGTGTTACATAGGCTTGGGTTCCTGCGCTGCATTTTGCACTTGGGTCTATGACGTTACACTCGCGCGCCACTTTGTAAACTAGCGCGGCAGTTGACGCAACAGAACACCTGGCAACTATTTCCTGTGCGGCGCTTGGTGATACCTTACCACATGACTGCAGCAGCGACATTACCGCTTTTATGGCGTGTGCATCTTGATCGCTGCCTATTTCACACCTACGATTTTCAATCCAGGTTACTGCACTGGCGACTATGGCATCCTGTATTGGATTGTGCACGAGATCGCTTCCGGGCACTGCCGCAACTGTCATCGCATGGGAGAGAATATCTGCAGAGTCGGCCTGCAACGCCGAACGTGCCACATGCCCCGCTAATAATCTTTGCCCTACATCGCCGGAACTTGGGCACAACTCGCCTATGAGACGTGTGACCAGCTCTTTTGCGCTATTCACTACCGATTGGTCGGCACTCCCGCTAGCTGCCACACCGATGATTCTCTGAATAATGGACTGATTCTGCCGCCCCTCTGCCTGTGTTAGGTGGTGGGCGAGTACCGCACCCAGCGCCTGGTTGCCTGGTTGCATCAGTACTCTGATTGCAGCGGTGATATCTCCAACGTTTTGCGGTTTGGCAACATACAAATCCAGCGCGTTAAGCGATGCTGCATTTCTGTGTGACAGCACGCTGTGCAGCGTTTTAGGATCACTTAAAGCATCAACGTGCCGCTGCAGGGCATATGCTAGCTTGCCTTGTTCTGCAGCCGTAAGTATTTCATCAAGCAGCGCAGCGTAAGCAGTCGGAGCCGATCCTCTTCTTTTAGCTGCGGGCGCCATGTCATCTGAGTCACTTGGTGCCCCAGCGCGTTTGGCAGGAGCGCTCTTAGCTCCAAACCCCTGCACTCTGTTTGCCACTTGGCGTGAAATGTCACCTAACTTCCGCGACTGATCACTAGCAACGTCGCCAAGTTTATCTAATAGATCGCGCATCGTGTTTACAAGATTGTTTAGGAGATCTATTACTTTCTTTCGCAGGGTTTGCAGCGCAGCAGCGTCTGCGGCAACACTGCTAACCTTGTCTTTCGCGCTCTGAACTTGCGTGCCGATATCCTGCAAAATTTTGGAAATCGTTTCCAGCAACGCAGACGCGCCTTCTGGAAGAGTCTGAGCCTCAAGCTCTACTACCACGGTTTCGACGTCATTCTTAGTTTTTGCTGCAAACTGCAAGAAACTGTTATGTGCTCCAGCGCCGCTTACCTGGTGGTCGTCGCTATGGCGTGAGACGTGTGTAGCGTGTGTGGTGCGTGGAAAACGGCCTCCATTACCCTGCCGCGCCGCCGCTTTTACCTTCTTGGGTGCTGCTTGTTGCGTGCGTGTCGCTGCGCCGCCTTTTGCTGGTGCTGTCTCAGGTGTAGCGGACTCAGTTGCTTCCGACGCTACTGCACCGCTTGCTTCTAGATCTACTCCGGTAGAGGTGCGCAACTGTTCAAACTCATCCTGCGATAAACCCGACTCACTTTCATCTCGATCGTACGTAGCACCCTCAACGTCGGTCGCATCCTCTGTCGCCACATACGAAACCCCATCACCAGCATCTTGTTTGCTAACAGAGACGGCGTTGTTGCCGTGCTCCTCACCAGGCTGCACGTCGGTTTTTACGGTAACATCCCGCTCATTATCCTTTCCTGTATTTGCTCCTTCAGCTGTTTGTGCACTATCTACACCTTGCGCAAGTGCTGTGACGCTCGGCTCAGTTGCGACGTGTTGTGCACCTGTATCAGTGTGGCTAGTCGCCACACTAGCTCCAGTCATGCTTTCTGTCTGTGCTCCATGTGTGCTACCGGTAGTTGCTACTTCTTCTGTCTGACTAGTACTTTGCAATGCCTCTCCACTGCCGCTCTCCTCTGCGGTTGTCTGCTCAGAAGGTGAGCCTCGTTTATCATGTGCCTCGGCATTGTGTCGCGTCGGTGAAGGCTGAGCATGGCTGGCCGTTGTTTGAGTGCGGTCCGCACTAGTCTGCGATGCACCATGTGCCTGCACGCGATATGCCTTTTCGTATGCGTCTTGCGCCTCTTTCCGATATTTCTCCGATTGCTCGCTCCTCTGCTGTTGTGCCTGCTTTAAATCGCTATCATCGACAGGGGTGGAGTACTGCCAGGACTGATCAGCACTCCAGCTACGAATGTTGCTGCTGCTCGACTGCTCGGTCACAGCAAGTAATGACGCTATAAGATCGTTGGCAACAACACCAAACGTTTGACTGGACTTCGCGCACTCTCCGACACAAGTTTTACACAACTTCCCCAATATCTCCAAAGCGATCGCTGGATTTCGCTCAGCGTTGCACTTAATTGCTTGCTCTAGTAGAGACTCATTCGCGCTGTTTAGGTGCAGCGTTCTCTGCAGCACTGAGGCAGAAAACCTTCTGCACAGGAGCTCTACTGTCTGCTCATCCCCACTCTTTACCGCAGCTTCCAGTATGCAGTGGTCGGTGCCAAAGCCTAGCTCTTGCTCCCAAGAGGGGGCATCAGCGCTTCTACTGCTATTTAGATGCTGCAAAAGTCCACCGGCACCCTTCTTCGTATATGTGGTATAGGCTTGTGATACAGGTTGTGTGCCAACAATACCTGGATGGTGAGTACCGGTACTGGTTGCCGCAGTAGGGTTGCCCTGTGTTGCTTCAGTCATATGAGTTTTCCTGGTTGGACGTCGGAGTTGGGTTTAGAGCAAGCCACACCCTGGAACTGCAAAGCGCTAGGACTGCGCTCTGGCCACCCAGCCACTCTCCAAGATTGTGTTTTGCCTGTAAAAATGCTACCTGCAGTTATGTTAACATATGGTAAACATATAACCTGGTGCCCCCGCGTACATGGCACTATGAATGCATACTTGCAGTATACATAGTGAAGTCAAAGTGGCTGCTGGATTGGATATATGTTGCATTGTGGGTTGGCAAAAGTGGCCCTATTTTGCCTGGCAAAGTATGTCGATTTTTTTAATATTTGTGTGCAACTCGTTTGTGAGACAACTTATAGTCTATTCGGTAGGTGTGTAGCGATGTGTACCACCGCAACAACCTCCATAAATGTTGGGTGATTAGGCACGTGAGAATCATACAAGTTTGGTTGCCACACAACTTTCTTCTGCGCCTGTATGGCTGTGTGTGCTATGTATGCGGCGGCCCCGCAATCTGTTTGACATACTAAAAAAGTTCATGATACACTCGCCGGGGTTTTTGTTAGCGCGGTTGTTTCTATGTCCGGTCTAGAGAGTTGTGGGCTTACCCTAACCGAGGGTGCCGTTAATAAGATCATGGCTGTTTTGCGAGAGGAGGGTGGTTCCTCGCTTCTTAAGGTTTCTGTGCAAAGTGGCGGTTGCGCTGGGTTTAAATATGAGTTTGCCACTGGTTCATATGAAGACGATGCAGACTCCTCCGATGAATATCCGGAGGATGATGATTCGGGGTTTGACGACATGGACGGCGATGAAGAAGATAACGATGAGGTTGAAGGTGGGTCAGACCTCATACTCTCAGATGCTTCTGGAAGGCCGATACTATTCGTAGATCGCTGTTCTAGGAAGTTCTTACAAGATTCTACCATAGACTACGTAGAGGATATTAACGGCTCCAGATTCGTGGTCAACAACCCTGCCGCCAAGTCTGGCTGCGGTTGCGGGAACAGTTTTTCATTGTAGGAGGGGTTGCTTGTCTTCTGTTTCTAGGGAGAGAGGTCCTTCCCTATTTAGAGTTTTAGGTGTAGTGGCGGCTGCGTTGTTGACTGCAGTTATCTTCCGCAGTTTTGTAATGGAGCCGTTTCACATACCCTCTGGTTCAATGAAGAGCGGATTGCTCGCGGGGGACTATATATTTGTCAGTAAATACAGTTACGGGTACAGCCGCTACTCAATTATACTGTCTCCCCCCATTTTCAAGGGTAGGGTTCTATACACTACTCCCCAGGCTGGCGATGTTGTTGTATTCCGTCTGCCATCAAACCCCGGTACAAACTATGTGAAGAGGGTTATAGGCCTTCCGGGCGATAAGGTGCAAATAATCGGTGGGCGCTTACAAATAAACGGCAAGGAAATGGGTTATAAGCGTATAGAGGATTTTTTCGATGGCAACAAATCCTTTAAACAGTACACTGAAACTCTGTACAATGGCAAGTCTTATGAGATACTAGACGAGCTTGAAAACAGCTCCTTGGACAATACTCCAGTTTACGTAGTGCCCCAGGGGCATATTTTCGTGTTGGGGGACAACCGGGATGATTCCAGAGATAGCCGCTTTGTTACAGAGGTTGGCAACATACCGATAGAAAACATTGTGGGCAAGGCTTTGGTCATTGTACTCTCGTTCAAGAGGGGCAAGGGCTGGCTTCCTTTTGAATTGAGGTTTGATCGGGTGTTTCGCGCTGTAAGGTAATAAACGGGGTAGCAGATGCGGCGAGTTATGGTTCTGTTCGGGGTTGTCATTGCGGGTGTAAAAGGGTTCATGCTAACATTGGTAAGCATGTTTAGGCCCAAGGTCACGCTTCGCTATCCTTCTGAAAAGGGCCCATTGAGTACCAGGTTTCGTGGGGAGCATGCACTGCGCAGGTATGATGATGGTGAAGAGCGCTGTATAGCCTGCAAGCTGTGTGAGGCCATATGTCCCGCACAGGCAATCACTATAGAAGCGGCAGAGCGAGGGGATGGTAGCCGCAGAACCGTAAGGTACGACATAGACATGACCAAGTGCATATACTGTGGTTTCTGCCAAGAGGCCTGCCCGGTTGACGCAATCGTTGAAGGTCCTAACTTTGAATATGCCACAGAGACCAGGGAAGAGCTGATGTACAACAAAGAAAAGCTGCTCTGCAACGGGGATGTTTGGGAAGAGGCATTAGATTTTCGAATCAGGAAGAACAGGCCGTACTACTAACCTACATACTCATCTACTGCCCCTCAGTCCCCTGCATTCTTCTAGTTATAAAACGACGCAGTTCCGACTGTTTGTACCTGTGACGCCGTGGTTGCTCGCGTTACCCACAAAAAGCTCTATGCTCCTGCTGCCATATCGCCGCAACCCTGATGCCACAGCCCCTGGCATCTCAGCCCAACTCTACTCACTGCCAAGGCCACAGCTGAAGTTCTCGGTATCACCTACACCTGCTTCTTATGCACTTCGGTATAGTCAAATTTACTGGTATCGCCTGCACCGCCAACACAGCTGAAGTTCCTTGTACCACCGACTAACCCAAGCCCCTATCTCCGAACTCCCTGCACCTCATTCGTACCTCCTACCTTTGGCACTCAGCCCAACTGGGCACCGCCACCAAGGCTACCACCTCTGCTGGGTAGTGACGGTGCAGAGGTGGTGGCATTGGTTGGGCTGGGTGTCAAGGGTAGGAGGTTAGTAGACGAGGTGTGGGCTTGTGTGTGATTGGGAAGACAACATTGGGTGAGTCCCAAACCTGTAGAGTCAGGGGGAGCCGGGTTATTGTCAGGTGGTACCAAGAACTTCAAGTGTGTTGGTGCTCAGTAGAGTTGGGCGAGATGCTAGGGGTAGGAGGTTGAAAGATAAGGTGTAGGTAGTGCTGTGAGGATGTAGGCGCTAGGTTATGTCGGTGGTACCAAGAGTTTTGAGTGCGCCCGGTATCCGGGGAAATGAGGCGCCCCCTGGGCGCCGGCGATTCAAGTTTCTGGTGCTGTAAGGCTCCTGCCCAGGCTGCTCACGGGGAAAAACTTACCAGCCTCTGGACAGGTGTTTTGTAGGTGCTGGAGGTTGTTTACCTGCTGGTTGTTGTGAGGTACTGCTCGCCGCCGCCATATCGTTCTCTGCTTGATTGATGGAATCGGCAAGTACTTTTACTGCGCCTTCAACTTCGGTGCTAAGCTTTGCATCCTTCGGCTTCTGCCCTGTAGATTGCGATGCAGCGCCATGTGCTTGTTGTGGGGCATCGCTCGCCACACCGCTCTTTGCCTTTCCAGCAGCGGTACCAGTAGCATTCAGCGCCGATGATGCCGCAGTGGCCTTTGTTTTTTGTTCTTGCTTGCCTTCTGCAGTTGTTCCGCTATGAGCACGCAAGGATGATTGTGCCGCTGCTGCTAGCCTGCTTAGAC
>NZ_AFMS01000090.1 GCF_000215485.1 Anaplasma marginale str. Florida | reverse complement strand
TGTCTTCTATACCATCTAACGTGCTGACAATGTTCTGCACATCCCGAGAGTGTACAAAATCCGCACCTATAGCGTATTTGTCGACCATGCCTTGAGATAATCTCAAGATCGTGATCATCCCGTCCTCAGACATCTCGACATTCCACTGATACTCAGAGAACACACGATTCAGATGGGCGGCCATGTCTGCAGGTGAACCCAAGCCACACTTTTTGTATTGCACAATGAGCGATTCGAAAACTTCTTGCGGGATCATCCTGGCATACGCTTTAGTCACATTAGCGATGCGCATACACTTGCGCAGTATGGACTGCAATTCCGCACCAGAGTGCTCTGCCCCTCCGCTAAGCACCAGGCTTCGAGTTGCATTGCCCACGATATAGTCACTCAACGCCTCGTCATTTTTGATGTACGTGTCTTTCCTATGCCTAGTAAGCTTGTACAACGGCGGCTGGGCTATATACAAATACCCCTCGCTTATTATGTCTTTCATGTATCTGAAAAAGAAAGTAAGCAGCAAGGTACGTATGTGCGAACCGTCAACATCAGCGTCAGTCATTATGATGATTTTGTGATACCTTACCTTAGATACGTCAAAACTGCCTATGCCTATACTGCTCCCTATCGCCGTGATGAGTGAGGCAATTTCGCTCGAAGAAAGCATCCTATCCAGGCCG
>NZ_AFMS01000091.1 GCF_000215485.1 Anaplasma marginale str. Florida | reverse complement strand
TGGCACTTCTTAAAGCCTTACTTCGCCCCCTCCCTGAGAAAAATTAGCTCCTGATCAAGGAATGCAGCGGCGCTGGGATCTTTCTCCCTGAAGCTCTTACCTATCTCCTGGCCAGGCGCACTTTTAGGAGCTGCCTGACTGCTGCGTGCAGCCGCAACCTCCCGTGCGTTGGTAAACTCTTCAAGGTATTTTCTACACCTATTTACTGCCAGCCTGAAAACGGCAGCAAGGTCTAACTGCTCGCCTACTATTTCGCGCAACGCGACCACTGTGTTCTTGTCCCCCTTACGTGCAACCGCGGTGCACGCTCCGGAGCTTAGCTCATGCGCCCTCTGGCTAGCCAAGATCACCAGCCTGAATCTGTTGCCATCATAGCAAGAGAAATACCCAGAATCACCTTCCCGCATCCTACACCTGCAAAAAACCTTCCCGGATTATACGGGCCTATCACCCACATTGCAACAAAATACCTTCCCCTGTAAGCGCTTGTGGACGGTATGAGATTGATATCCGTTGTGTAGGTGTATGCTCCACTGCCTGGCCACAATAAGTTTGAATGGTTTGGGGTGTTGAGAACTTTGTGATATGGTGCGTCACAACATCAGGTGGCATGCGGCTTGACACAGCGCACCACCGACGAGGTGCGGCTGATACGTAATACGGCAGCCGCTGGGCTCTGGATTCAGGGAATGTGCAACAATGGGCTTGTCGTGCAGGGGAATGCTCCGCGCACTCCCGAGGTCAGTAGTCGTCTTTTGACAGCACTATGAGGTTTATTGCGTCCAAGTTGCCTGCAGCCTGTTCTTCCACGTTTGAGAGCCCGGTCTTTCTCATTGAGACTGAAAGTTCTATCTTGCAGTGTAATCTGAGTAGGAATACCAGCAGTCTCTCTAGAGAGAAACCTGCCGCTTTGCCGTTGATTATCTGAGAGACTTTTGGCTGATCTACCCCGAGCACCTTGGCCGCAGCTATCTGATTCCACTGACTCTTATGTATGATTTCCTTTATTATGCCTAAAATCTGAGGCTTTATCTTTTGTCCACTGGGTGCACGCTTTTCTGTCATAGAACTCTCCATCCGGTATCGGGAACGTATATCTTTTTGCGACTATTTTTATACAACGAAGGGCATACCAACAGCCGATTCGATGCTTATCCAACAACGCTGCGACTATAGCTTATGTAGAATGGTATCATATTTATATACAATTGATTAATTTTCTAATAAAGCATAGGTCAAACTTGTTGCGTCAAGCAAATCAGCCTCTGCTTAGGGTTGTAATTCTTATGACAGTTATATACTAACGGTGCACACACTTATGCATGGCAAAGATGCATCCCGGTGCAGAGTTTGTATGCTATGATTGCATATTTTTATGTGTCAGGTTGTGATGTACTTAGTAGGCATAACGTTTATAATCTGAACGGCATGTTGACTTGTCAGCGGGTTGGAATTTTTTGGTATGGGTTATAACTTTAAGCTTGTCGAGCAAGAAATACAAAAGCGGTGGGATTTTAAAATTGCGGGGAATGATGGAATAAACTGCTATGTTTTGGGGATGTTTCCTTATCCCTCTGGAAATATCCACATGGGGCACATACGCAACTACACAATTGGCGATGTGATCGCAAGGTACAAACGCGCGCATGGGCTCAAAGTTCTGCATCCCATAGGGTGGGATGCGTTTGGGCTTCCTGCAGAAAATGCTGCGCTGTCATACGGAGTCAACCCCGCGGTGTGGACCGAGCGCAATATAGAGTCTATGCGCAAGCAATTGAAATCTATTGGCATCTCGTACAATTGGGATAGAGAGCTTGCCACCTGCAAGGAAGACTATTACAAACACGAGCAGGCTTTTTTTCTCGATTTCTTGCAGCAAGGTCTGGCCTACCGTAAAGAATCCTGGGTAAATTGGGATCCGGTAGACAACACAGTACTGGCCAACGAACAGGTTGTAGACGGCAGAGGCTGGCGGTCTGGTGCAAAAATTGAGCGTCGAAAACTGTCCCAATGGTTTCTAAAAATTACCGATTTTGCCGACAGCCTGCTTGACGGGCTAAAAACCCTTGATGGCTGGCCGGAGAAGGTCAAGCTCATGCAAGAGCGGTGGATAGGCAAGACTGAGGGAGTTATTCTCGAGTTTGCAACCAGCTGTGGACAGAAACTGGAAGTATTTTCCACAATGCCGCATATGCTATTTGGGGCATCTTTCTGTGCAGTATCGGCCGAGCATCCCATATTACGGCATGTCACTGATGAGGCTTTTTCTGCGCGTGTGCGCGGCATTATTGAGTGTTCAGGTGATGAGGAAAAGCAGAAAATAGGTGCGGATACCGGGCTTTTTGCTACGCACCCGCTTCTGGACCGTAAACTACCGATCTACGCTGCAAACTATGTGCTGTCAGAATACGGCACGGGTGCGGTTTTTGGGTGTCCTGCACACGATCAACGGGATTTTGAATTCGCGGTCGCGCATGGCCTCGACATATACCAGGTAGTATTTCCCGATGATGGTGTGCAATATGACCTGCAGAAGGAGGCTTATTCTGGGGATGGCACGTATAGGAACTCTGAATTTCTGAACGGCCTCAGAGTTGATGCAGCTCGGAATGCCATGATACAAAAACTAGAGTCTATGGGCGGCTGTAGGCGGGTTACGAACTACCGTTTGCATGATTGGGGCATATCCAGGCAGCGCTATTGGGGGTGCCCAATTCCGGTAGTACACTGCGAGAAGTGTGGTATAGTGCCGGTGGATAGGCAGGATCTGCCCATCTCTTTGCCCGAGGAGGTGGATTTTTCAAGGGGGGGGAATCCTCTAGATCATCATCCTACATGGAAGCATGTTCAATGCCCAAAATGCCAATCAAGCGCCCAGCGCGAGACAGATACTTTTGATACATTTTTTGAGTCATCCTGGTACTTTGCGGCGTTCTGTAGCGAGCAAGGAGGCATCAACGCAGCCGACTGCAACAAATTGCTGCCCGTAGACTATTATATAGGTGGAGTGGAGCATGCCGTATTACATTTACTTTACGCGAGGTTTTTCTGCAGAGCACTTAAGAAATGTGGACATTTAGCGGTGGAGGAGCCTTTTCGCAATTTGATCACGCAGGGTATGGTTTGCCACTCCGTATATAGAGATGCAGCGGGGAACTACTTGTTTCCAGAGGACGCGCAACGCATGATCCGTGACGGCGAGGCCGTACAGCGCGGGAAAGTTGAAAAGATGAGCAAGTCGAAGAAAAATGTTGTGGATCCCAGCCACATCATAAAAAAATACGGGGCCGACACCGTGAGGTTATTTATGCTGTCTGACACTCCACCTGAGCGCGACATCGAGTGGTCAGATGTTGGGGTAGAGGGTGCATGGCGATACTTGGAGCGGTTATGGAGGTTGTTTGAGGACAATAGCTCCATAGGCGCAGATTTTGATACTGCTGACGTGAAAGCTGAAGACCGCGTCTATCTGTCAGGCATACACAAGCTTCTCCGGGGTCTAAGTGCGGATATGGAGCACTGCAGGCTCAACTGTGCGGTTGCCAAATTTAGGGAGATGAGCAACACGGTTTTTGAGATGGTAAAGTGTGGCGTGAGCCAGCAAGTAATCAATGAATCGGTATGTATTTTGCTCAGGGTGATGGAGCCATTTATCCCCCATATAGCCGAAAAGTTATGGGAGCGCATAGGAGGCGAAGGTATGTTATGTAACAGACAGTGGCCGTCTGCGCGAGAAGATTTGTTGACTGAAGATCTCGTCACGATTGCGGTGCAAGTGAATGGCAAGCTGTGTAGTACGCTTAAAGTGGGTGCCCAATGCGATGGTGAAGAGGTAAAAGCGGAGGCGCTGAAGGTTGCGCAGCGCAAGCTCGGTGATAAAGAAGTGCGCAACATTTACTTTGTGCCTGGCAGGGTTGTGAATATTGTGACGAAATAAAACCCGCCAAATTTCCGCATGGCCGTGCACGCTAGTCCTCAGGCCATTTGCGGTATGCGACTCAGGTTTTGAGCGATAAAGGACAGCGCTTGCCCTATAATTATAATGTAGAATTATAATGTGGGTGGAGTGCGACGCAAAAGCAGCCGAAGTGCGCACGCCACGCTACGTTGATATGATGGCTGCCAGCGAGCTTATGTGCACTGGTTCGCCGCACCAACCGGCTTGTTTAGATGGCCAACTGCGCGTTTTGCGAGGCGGAGCGGTGTTGTGTCTCTGTGGATACGTGTTAGAATACGGCAGCTCTTCGGCCGGGTTTGGATGTGATCGTAGATTCGCACTGCCACCTCAATCACTTTGATGATTCTGCGATACAAGATGTGGTGAAGCAGGCCACAGATGCCGGTGTGGCGCTCATGCAGACTGTTTGCACTACGCTGAGCGAATTTCCAACGCTGCTAAAAATTTCCAGTAACCATAAGCAGGTCTATGCATCAGTGGGGGTGCATCCATGCAACTCTGCAGAAGGAGAGTCAGTTTCTGCTGAAGATTTGATCGAATTGGCTAGGGGGGAGAAAGTCATCGGGTTGGGAGAAACTGGGCTTGACTTTTATAGATGTGAGGATGGCGCGGACTGCCAGGAAAAAAATTTTGTGGCCCACATTTCCGCAGCGAGGGAGTTGGGTTTGCCGGTAATCATTCATTCCAGAAATGCCGATGCGAAAATGGCGGAGATTTGCGCCTCTGAGATGAGGGCAGGGGCGTTTAAGGGCGTGATGCATTGCTTCGCCTCGTCTATGGAGCTTGCGAGGAGCTCGCTGGATACCGGACTATATATATCGTTCTCCGGCATACTGACCTTTAAGAATGCCGCATCCCTCAGGGAGATCGCCAAGTTTGTGCCCAGGGACAGGGTCTTGGTGGAGACAGACTCTCCGTTTTTGTGTCCGGAGCCCCACCGAGGTAAAAAAAATTCCCCGGCGATGACGAAGCTTGTTGTAGAATGCTTGGCACAAATTTGGGGGGAGGCTGTAGAGGTTGTGAGCGAGATTACCACCAAGAACTTCTTTGCACTTTTTGACAAGTGTTCACGTCACTACAATGCGCAGTAGTCCGATAATTTGTGCGCTGGATATGATGGATATCACCCGCGCACTTGAGGTGACTAAGGCGATATCCGGCAAGGTTGCCATGGTAAAATTGGGGCTGGAGTTCTTCACTGCATACGGTATTACTGGTGTGCGGCAGGTAATTGAGCTCGGCGTACCCGTGTTTCTTGACCTAAAGCTTCATGATATCCCAAATACGGTGGTTAGGGCCATACATTCGGTCAAAGACTTAAATATTGCCATGCTTACCATTCACGTGAGTGGGGGGAAGGACATGATGCGCGCCGCGGCTGATGCCTTGTCTGATACAAATATACTTCTTGCCGGGGTTACGGTTTTGACGAGCATTGGCGGCGATGACTTCATAGATTTCGGAATACATGAGTCTTTGGAATCTCACGTCATGAGGCTGGTAGGCCTGGCTGTGGGTGCCGGGTTGCGAGCTGTGGTATGTTCTGCCCATGAAGTCGGTGTGATACGTGGCAGATATCCGGACATTACGCT
>NZ_AFMS01000092.1 GCF_000215485.1 Anaplasma marginale str. Florida | reverse complement strand
TTCGCGCACTATGGGAAGTATCTCCGACATAGGGACGCTACAACTTTCCTCATATACGGTCTCATAGTATCGCCCACGCATATATCCTCCATAATTCGTCCACGTCGATGTATACCGCAGCGTTTATATAGCTGCATTATTACAACATATCAGATATAAAAATTATGTATACACAATATAGTGCTAAAATTGCAATTTATCTGGATATACACACTATCGGATTGCTCTGCCACCCGGCACTTGGACCTCAAATGGTGCCTGCTCTTGAATTTGGCACTTCTGTGATAACGAAGTAAGCCCTGCAATAGCTTCGTACTGATGCCCAGCTACCATGTCAGCGTGGCGCCAATTATATAGTGCGGGGACCTCCGCTTGGCAATTATATTCGCGCAAAACCTCCCCCATACGGGCATTTTCCAGTGTATCTCCGTAAAGACGTAGAACCGATGTTGCAATCACTGCTGATAATGCGTCATGAGTCAAAAACCGAAATCCTAACGCATTACACATGTGGTATAGCATGGATGCAGCTCTTTTCGTCACTCCGCCGTCGCGCTCATGGTCTATCCTGAGAGTATTGTGTGCGCGTATAGCGTCTTGCAGATCCATTCCCGTCTCCGCCGTAAACCGCCGTGCCATGAATGAGTATGCAGCACAGTGCATAAGCATCGGAAAGTCATAAAACGCCGACATACATACTTCTAGATCACCTTCATACAATTCTGCCATCTGCTGAGTTGTGGTAGAAGAGTGAAATAACAAACCAAAAATCCGAAAACACCTACTATGGGTGTATCCAGCATCTTGAAATCTCTGACATAACATGCCACCAATAGTATAATCCATGCATGCCGCAACATATTTTATTTCCGG
>NZ_AFMS01000093.1 GCF_000215485.1 Anaplasma marginale str. Florida | reverse complement strand
AGGATCGCTATGCAGAAGACCGACCCTGTCAGCATGCCAGCAGAGATGTTGAGCGCCAGCCTTCTGCCCATCTTATCGCCCAAATAACCGAACACTGTTGCGCCCATCGGCCGTGCGACAAAAGCAGCTGCAAAGGCTAAAAAACCAACAAGCGTGGACAGGTACGTGGAGTCCTCTCCTTGGCCAGACAGGAAAACGCCTTGCGAGAAAAACACTTTGCTAATTGTAGAGTTGAGCGCCGTGTAAGCTGCAAAGTCATAATACTCTATTGCCACGCACAGCAGCACGGCGAGCACAGCCTCGTCCAGGCCAGTAATTCTTTTCCAGAGTTTGTACACGAAACAGCACACCACGGGGCAGCTCACCAGTTTAGCATAGGGGGTACGGGTATTCAAATAATTTTCATCCGGCACACCCCACACCTGGCAGCGCACACAATACGCGCATCTACCGCGAAAAACAAGCAGCTTACACCCCGGCATTTATGCTGCTAACAGTAAACCCGCTACTACGGATCACCACTTTCTGACGCAGATTTGGCACGAAGCCATTTTCGGCATTCTACAGAACGAGCACAGGAGAGATATGTGCGCTCAAGTGATATCGCCACCAAGTGTGGCACACAACTGATGCGTCTAACCCTTCACGCTTCAGCATTTGGGCACAGCACGCCTCCACGTATTCTTGACAGAAGCTCATATGCAGAAAAGGTAGAAAAGTCTTCCCGGGGTGAAAATGGCGTCATTTGCTCTGCATATCGCAGCAAGAGCTCCTTGAAACCTTGTTTTGCAGCGTGTATAACCTCGGCACAATCCTCCACCTGCACCACTTCAACTGTCCACGGGGCTATTTTCCAATACGCGAAAGAGGCCACGTTCGCTCCGGTACTCTCCGCAACACATACAGCGTCTACTATGGCCCTTGACGCAAATCCACATCGCATGTCAGCCTTAGAAGGCGCCGCGCCAACCTTGTTGCACGCAACCATAACGCTGCCATCTTTCATATACTCTACCCTATCACACCGGGCGATTACTTGTATCTCTTCACTTACGTACCAGACAAAACTTTTTCCCGACTCTGTACGGGAGGCTGCGGATCTGCGTTCACTGTCTACCGCAAAAAAGTTACGCGCCATCTCTTCAAACTTCGGCCACCATAGCACATGCGCGTACGGATGGGTAACGGCAATGGCATCAAACTGACGCTTTGCTATCTCCAACAGAAGATTATAATCTCCAGCCTCCGTTCCAATGCTCACCAGATATTCACGCAGGATCTTGTGTGCAATAATGTTGAAACCCCGCACTGAATGTTGCGTGTTTACAGTTTTGGTGGGGAACATCTTCAAAATGTACTGTACATAGAACACGTACGGGTTGCTGATCAGGGTGTCTACGGCTTTTGCGGTAAGCACAGACATCGCCTTTTTCCTGACGTCCAACCCAGGATTGGGGGCCGATGCACGATGCGGATCGGCAACGACATTGCTACTGACAACAGCCTGGGTGGCTGCATAGCGCTCGGTACGATCTTTTAGTAGAAACGTGAGATATCTAATCCAAATCGGCTCTGCCACCGCCACGCCAAAGCTTTCAGCTGATTTCGTAATCCGAAGCTTCTTTGCATAAAAAAAGCTGTACAACACATACATCATGCGCCCACAATACTCTTCCAAAAGAGGCAGGCCTAACCTTTCACGCACCCAGTTGTTAAGTAGGTGGCTGCAGCGCGGTTTGAACTCGGCTTCGCTGAACCCCGAAAGTATGACAGCGTCTCTGGTCGCAAGGTTGACCCCAAACAATTTGTTGCGCTCTATCGTAAAGAAGGCCCGCACCAATAGAGTGCACACTTCCTTGTAGCTCGTCAGAGAAAATACCGCCACGCCCATGCAATAGTTATCAAACAAGGAAAAAAATGTGCTTATTTTATTCAGCGCGTGCGTGCATTCACTGGTGTCTAGCTTGTTCATCAATCTTTCTAGGCACTGAACATGCGCGGCAGCTATTTCACCAATCGTGGAGCCTTCGCGCACATTAATCATCGGTGATATTGCTTCAACAACTTTGCGCCAAAATTCTTCCAACTGCTGAAACTCTTCCCTAATGGCACTGCCTATTGCTTCAAAGCCTGTAGCCGAGTGTCCTCTCACTACTCTAATTTCAAACTCGGCCAGCAGTTTGCGATACTCGTCAGCATCGTATCCAAGCCTCACTAGTGGATGCTTAAGCATACACAGCAGCTGCACCGCATTCCCGGACGAAACCACTACCTCAATTGAACACAGCACCAGCGCGGAAATTATCTCGTCATAATCGCAATAATTCGCACCAATACGCAACAGCGCATCTACTCTGGCAGCGAGCGAGTCACTCCCAACAAACGTGACGCTCTTCCCTTCCAAAGATCTAATCGTGTCCTTATCAACATCGACCGCTGTCTGAGTGGGCTTTGCACTCGCAGCCCATCCACCGATACAGGAAAATTCGGCCTTCGCACCACGGTGTGCTTCTGTTGTGCATGACTTCAGAATTTCCACAACTTTAACAGCCTCCTCGGCCTCAGAGGAACACGCAATGAGCTCAATATCCTCCCCAGTGCCATAGTTCATGGCCAGGTGACTGGTTAGCTCAAAATTAAACAGCCGCTCAACTACATGATTCACCTTAACTTGGCCAAGCCTCTCCACCTCATTTCTACCCACGCCAAGATTTTTCAGTAGCTGCATGACATAGTATTGGTAATGCTCGCTGTGCAGAGTTTGCCATTCACGATCAGAAAGCCCAAGATCAACGTACGGGAGCACAATTACGGCATCCGAAACGCTGTGCATGAGCAGCCGGAGAAAGCGTGTAAATACTTTGCCAAACACAATCCCTGCCACCATAATCCTCTTGCCGGACCGCTCGAAACCCTCTACAAGTGGGCCAATGCCGCACCCCGATGGGGCCAAGCCGCGGCTTTTACGCTCCTGCTCCCACCACGGCACCAGATCGCACAAAAAATCGATCATGCGACAGCGTCCGGAAAGCTCATCATCACCGAAAACTTGTAATGCATCCGGCCCCACACAATTTGTGTGCAATTCATCCAATAGGAGCGACAGCTCGCTTGCTATCTGTAGCGGGTAATCTGCGCGGTGGGCGGCGCTCCACTGTGCCACAAATTGGGCCAGTAGTAAAAGTTGCCCTGCCGCACCCATAGAGGCATCGTAAGCGGTGGCCGCACACCCATCAACGCTTGTAAATGCCAGAATGTCGAGGTTGGCGCCATGTGCCGTAAGCTTGGATACTTCATGGCTGAGTAGTTGTGCATCCGTCGAACTAGGCACTACTACTGCGTCTATCCGGTGCGCAATCGCATACCGTGCAACCGTTTCTACAAACGATTCACTGCAGTGTACAGTCAAAACCCTGGCGTTCATAAGCTTGAGTGTTACAAACACACTAGCGCACATGTTA
>NZ_AFMS01000094.1 GCF_000215485.1 Anaplasma marginale str. Florida | reverse complement strand
TGGCTGAAAGTACTAAGAAAGCTCAACACCTTTGTGATATTCGCTACACAAAGTGTTGAAGATGCAAGTAAAAGTCAGATCAGCGATACATTAGTGCAACAAACAGCAACGCAGATCTTTTTACCCAACCTTAAGGCTACCAGTGCATATAGGGATGTATTCATGTTAACTGAGAGAGAGTACTCCCTGATAAAATACACAGATCCTGGGAGTAGGTTCTTTCTGGTAAAGCAGGGTGTCAGCGCCGTGGTCGCGAGGATAGACCTTAGGGGTTTGGAAGACACCATAAATGTTCTATCAGGGAGGGCGGAGACAGTACTGATGTTGAACGAGATAATAGAAAAAGTTGGTCGTGACCCGAACGTGTGGCTGCCAATTTTCTGCCAGAAGGTTAGAAATGCGTAGAGCGGTCAGGGCAATAGCACTGATGGTCCTATTTGTGTGGCTGCCATTTGTGCCGCATTATGCCGCATATTCTGATGAGCCTAAGAAGGAGGAAGAGAGTGACCGCTTGGTGAGCTACAGATACGCCGAGGCCACTAACCCCCGTTGTGGTGCTGCGGCCACGGTAGCTGAAGTAGGTGCTAAAGTTATAGGTCCGTCGCTGGGGCTTATGATAACCGGCGCAGTATTAGTAAAGATACCCCTTGGTTGGACCACCAAGGCCGGGTTCGCGCTAATTGCCTCAAATGTGGCGATTATATCCGCAGCTGTTGCCGCGTCCTCGGCATATTTTGTCTGTAATTGGAGCTTCGTACGCCACCCTGTTTTGCGCTTCGAGGAAGGAGAAACAGTAACGGGTCAAAGCGGCACCCCAACGGTGCTGACGCAACACACCTCTGATACTGGTGACACGAACAGTTTCAAAATTGGAAATTACAAGGAGTGCGAGAATCCGCATGCGCCAGATGCGTCTGTGAAAGCAAAGTGGGAAAGCAGCAGCACGTCAGGTGGCACAGATGGATGCTCCAAGGAATTTGCCGATTTGAACAGTTATTTCGCGTGCATTGCACCGCAGAAGAGCTTGGAAGTAGCCAAAACGCTGGAGCCCGTGTGTAAGGATAGGAAGTTCAAGAAAGTTGATCACTATGCGTGGCCAAAGAATCGGGTCTCCAGCTCCCGCTACATCGAAGTCTGCTATCGCAAACCGCTTGCAACACTATTTGCAGGTGCGTACAGGGCGCTGAAAAATCAAACGAAAAGCGAGAGCTATACTGAACAAATAAAAAAGGGAGCCTATCCGCGTGAGGGCACATACGGTGACGAGAGCATGCATAAAACCAAGCTCGCCATTTCTGGGGCTGGAGGTGACAACATTGGCGCACACGTAGAATGTAAGGTGCTTTGGGCTGGAAAAGAGGAGACTATACATGATGCCCAATTTCGCGCTGTTGAGCGGGGCGATAAGCTCTGCGTGGATGCGGTGAGCGTAAGTAAGTTACCACTTATTCCCAGGCCGGAGATAGGCTGTCAGATGCGTCCTAATTCGCCCCCGGTTCCTATGTGCGAGAAGTCAGAGGCAGTAATGGGTGAAGCAGACACAGAAAGGGCTGGTAAAGTTGTCAAATACAACAATGAAAAATGCTACAGTTGTTACGTGGACCAGGCATGCCAAGGCACTGCTTCAGTGTACACGAAGTCTCCGTTTCCTGTTACCTCTGTGCTTGTAAACTGCATAGTTGGATCTTTGAAGAATGTGCTGGACCCCACTAGTGGTGGTGGCCAAAAGTGTGCGCACAAATCTGCTTCGGGGCCAAACCCTGGATTCCTGAAGGTGGCACAGAAGAAGCTCAAGAACGCTGTTATGGCTGCGTTGATACTTGCACTGATTTTGTTCTCGATCAAAGCTATGCTCGGTGGGGTGCAGAACGCATCTGAACTGTATATGACGGCGATAAAATTTGCCTTGGTTGTCTACTTTACCCAGGGTGATGCGATGAGCAAGTCATATGACTACCTGACAAAACTTTCGATTGGTCTCTCAGACATTGTGCTGGCTGCCGCCAATGGGGGGCAAGACATTTGCAACTACAAGACAGAGACTTACGATCAGAATTTCCGATACCTGGTGCCATGGGATAGGTTGGACTGCAGGATGATGTTTTACCTTGGTAGCCAGCTCAATGGGGGGACAGGGACCGGCGTTTTACTGACTGTGTTCCTTTGTGCCGGTCTGTTGATACCCGCAATCCTCATAAACGCCAAGGTGATAATATGTGTTGTAGCGTTCTTTGCGGTGATGATGCTGATATTTACCGTGATATGGTGTGTGTATGTGTTCCTACTGTCATTAATCGCCCTTACGGTTCTTACAATCATATCCCCCCTCATGATACCCATGTGCCTTTTCCAGGTTACCAAGGGATTCTTTGATGGGTGGACCAGACAGCTTATGGTGTACTCTTTGTATCCGGTAATATTGTTTTCGTTCCTGTCGCTGATGTTTACTGTTTTTGACAACATATACTTTGGGGAGTTGAAGTTTCAGCAAGACGACATAACGATAGGCAGCAGTAAGAGGGTGAACTTTAAGCTTACAGACCCTAAAGCCTGCGATGACCCGAAGATGGACAGCAATCTGGCATGCATGTTTAGCACAGTAAACTTCCATACAAAACCGTTGGTGCTTGGGCTGTCAGTTACAAGTCCAGAGTTTAAGGAGACAACTGCTGCAATTTGGACCAAGCTTGGGGTGTTTGTACTTGTAGGGTTCTTATTCTATCACTTCTTGTCTTCCATATCTTACATCGCCGGGGAACTTGCGGGAGATCCGAGGGCTGGTGTTATCGGTTCGGGTAGCTTCAATCCTAGAGCGCTTGCCGGTGGGGCTATGGGTGTCGCTTCCAAGATCAGCAACTATGCTTCGGGCAAGATGTCTGATGCAGGAAGCAAGATGATGGATCGCATGAAGGGAGGAGGCCAGGCAGGGGGTGGTGGATCCGATAAGGTCTCGGGTGGCAGCTCCCCTAGGAGTAGTAATGCAGGTGCCGGTACAGATGCTGTGTCTGGAGGATCATCTGGGACGTAATGTTTATGATATGGGTTGCTATGTTGGCATCTGCCTCATTATTTACTGTTGATTGTTTTGTAACGCTTCTGCGCTGCAAGAACACGTTTGTCTAGTCGTAAAGTGGAGAGCTTGCGTCGTGCTGAGGATTATCCCGGTAGTATTTCTTATGCTTCTGTCAGGGTGTGGCTACCACGGCTGTATGTCTCAGCAAGATGCGATGAATGACACCGTAAGAAGCGTGGTATACACGAACCCAAAGCAACGTAGTGACGGCACGAAGGGGCAATGGGTGAAGGTGGATTTCCCTGTAAAAGATAAGGACATAACGCTAGAAATAGAACACTACAACGTGGATTTCTGTCACGACGCGGAGCTGCCAGAACTGAATCTGGAGGCGTCTCCGGGAGATGATATCACTCCGGGGAAGGAGAAGAAATTCACTGTGCAATTTCCAGTGAAGATTATGCCGAAGGAAAAAATACGGTTTTCGCTCGTTCCCATAAGGAGTTTTACGGTTGACGACGCTATATGCCGGAACCTGGATGAAGACATATATGCTGCGGATGGAGAGGAGTGTAAAAAGAGAGATATAGGGCAGCAGCGCGTAATAAACTTTAGTCACAAGTTGGTGGATAAGCACGGCTTTATGAACGCGTGGTACGAAGTGCCAAAAAATACCATGGCATCCCCATTTGTTACGGGTTTTCGCCCTCATATAATTCCCGGAAAGTCGGATGAAGCATCGCTGAAGAAAGACTTTCCAGAGACAAACAAGGAAGACCAGAAGTATTTGTGCTATAGCGATTATGATATAGGGAATGAGGCCAAGGGTACAAACGTATCACAAGGATCTGCTGCTACTGCGGTAGCCGCAAAATGTGAGGTTAAATGTTTGCCCTTTGGTAAGTATGGCTACCGGCCGGGCAGCAAAGAAGTGCCGACGGGTTGCTATAGAGTGTGCGTGGATTACAATAAGCAAGGAGCCGCTAACACTGCGACTGCTGCCAACACCAATGACGAAGAATTAAACAAGGTTTTGACCAAGGTGTATCAGGCTCGCACCAGATATATGCGCGCAATGGACGAGCTTGCAGCCA
Source organism: Anaplasma marginale str. Florida (assembly GCF_000215485.1). Lineage (GTDB taxonomy): Bacteria > Pseudomonadota > Alphaproteobacteria > Rickettsiales > Anaplasmataceae > Anaplasma > Anaplasma marginale. Next base: position 730 of record NZ_AFMS01000094.1, on the reverse strand, counting down.
ACGAATATTGTGGCGTACTTAAGACTGTGCAGAGCTCCACAACAACTACAGAAAATCAGAGTGGGCATAACTCACCACCGAAGAAGGACTACCATGCTTACCATTTGCTGTCTTATGACAAAGGTAACAACGTACTGGCGACCGTTCTTCCGTTTGTCAAATTTGGCACACAGACATTGCATCCTTACACATTTAAGCCTGCTGACAGCGCGCAGAAAAGTAATGAAAGCAGCATTTTCGCCTCCCCCGATTCAAAACAAAAGACCGAAAGCGGTGATACGATCACATCGCAGATTGGTAATCTACCAACCAAAGATGACGCGGTCAAAGCGGGGTTTAAAGATATTGAAAGCTATCTAGAACTTGACCGTGACTACACAGTTGACGAGCCTATTAAAATTGCTGACAGTGAAGCTCACACGTTTGTACTAACTCTGAAATACCCTGAAAACGGACATGGCGGGCAAAACACTGGGAAGCCTAACGAAAAGATTCTTGTGGGCAGCTATAGACTTAAGGTCAAGAAAGATTGCGGCGCTCACCTGGAAAATAGCCTGTACTACACGTTTTCCGAGAGTTATCCGGAGTATGAGCCGGGTAAGGATACCGGCGGCAAATCGAAACAGCTGGACTTCATGAATAAAAGCGAAATACGGATTGAAAAAACTAGCGCAACGGGGGGATTTGGTATTATGGTGTGCGCGACAACGGTGAGTGGAGAGTCAAATAA
>NZ_AFMS01000095.1 GCF_000215485.1 Anaplasma marginale str. Florida | reverse complement strand
TTTTGTCATATCTGGCTTTGTTTTGAAAGTTGTTCATATAATATGTTTCTAGACATTTTTCCCAGATAAAGCACTTTAACTTTTGCAGTACCTTTGTCACGAAAACCAAGCAATATAGCGGCTTTTTCTGAGAGGTCTATTATCCTATTCTCAACAAATGGGCCACGATCATTTACTTTTACTATTACCTTTTTACCATTTTCCAAATTTGTGATTTCAACAAAGCTGGGCATGGGTAGGGTTTTGTGTGCGGCGGTGAGCGAAAATCTGCTGAATACATCACCATTGGCGGTGAGTTTGTTGTGAAAGCCCTCGCCGTACCAGGAGGCAATACCGATTTCTTCGTAGTGATCATAATACTGGGGCTTGTAAGCTACACCATTTATGGAATAACTCGTACCAATTTTGTAGTGAGCGCCATTGTGGCCCGACTTGGTGGCAGAAGTTGTGCATCCCTGCAAAAGCCCTAAAGCAAGACACACCAAAGATAGAAAGATAGGATATGGCACTAAGAGCACAGCCAATGTAACTCACTAGAAGGTCGCAAAAAATGCGTATATGGTCAATATCATTGCGTCAACTTTTAAAATACAATCAAAACCTTTTTAAGCAATTCTGCAGTTTTCACGCAAGCGTTGCATAAGCGCCCCTATGTCGCTATGTGCTGGTGCCAACATTGTGTTTTCGTCGTGAGTTGCTCGGCCAACAAGATGTGCAACGAACTACACAAGTTTGCGCAATACACACATAACTGGGGCATGATCCGACGGTGATTCTAGCCCCCTAACACTAGAGAGAATGCTGCACTCAACCAGCTTATCTACTGCGTTTGGGGAAAGCAGTAAGTGATCTATCCTCATACCCCTGTTTCTCTGCCATGACCCTTCCCTATAATTCCACCAGCTGAATTCTTGCTTGCCTTCGTGCAAAATTCGAAAAGCGTCTGTGAACCCTAAGTGCAGAATCTCACGCAGCCCCGCGCGTTCTTTCGGATGGAAGCACAACTTTCCATCGAGCGCTTGTGCATCGTATACATCTATATCGTCAGGAGCAACGTTATAGTCCCCGCCTATAACTAACCAATCCTCCCGTGCAAGTAATTTTAGCCAGCCTTGCCTTGAGGCACCGCAGAAAATTGAGCTTGTAGACAAAGGTTTCTGTATCAACTTCCTGCCCATTTGGTACATAAACACTTGCAACTCTTACCTTAACATCTTGATAATCTACCAAACATTCCAAATACCTAGCCTCCGTCACAGAGTAGCTACCCGTGTCTTGCACTGTACCAATTTCTTCCTCTGCATCAAAAACGGTATTACACAATTCGCCCACTATTGGGTACTTGCTCAATATGGCTACCCCATTTCTTGATTTCTGCCCATGGATGTAGCACTTGTACCCTAGATCCTCCAGCTCTGCCAGGGGGAATTGATCGTCAGTGCACTTGGTCTCCTGTAGTAGCGCAATATCTACATGGTGTTCAGTTAACACGCTGCATAAGTGAGCCACCCTTTTTCTGACGGAGTTCACGTTCCACGTCAATATTCTGATCATTCTCCCTGAGACACCTGAAATCATTAGGGGAATTAACTCCTCAATGAGCTGGCATGTCAAGCTACAAATCTGGGAGGAATGTATGGGAGGGAAGCCGGGAGTAGCGGATCCACCCACTCACTTTAGGTGGTGGGTTTGTTGTGGTGTACCACCGAAAACTTCATCCCCAGTTCTATTCCGTGCGAATTGAATGCAAAGTCTTGAAAATCATAAAACGTGCTGTTGCCGTCTTCGTCATATATTGCGTCGGTTTTATACTTCCAATGGTGTTGGCGGTAATTATACCCTACGTATGCCTCCAAACCCGGAACGATTGGGTAAGAGAGGCCAATTTTGGATTGTGTAACCATCCCGTATAAATCTTCAGAGTGCTGCCGCAACCCTTGATACCGCAATACCTTGGCCATACCCACGCTGGAACCGGCATATAAGCTGACCTCTCCGCCCAGTGGATAGTGGCCATATAGTCCATAGGATATAGACAGCCTCCTAACCGAAAGCACGCCCCCAGCTTCGCGCGCCGTCATGGTTTCATCACCCAGCACCTGCCTAATCACATGAAGAGCGCTGCCCCTGCCCTCTTCCAACACAGGAGTGGCCATAGAGGTGCGAAATTCGAATTCGTGATATAACCTACTAGTGGCAGCTGGCCAAATGGAAGATGCATAAAAGTCCCAGCTGCTGCCAATACGCGTAGAGTATTGTAGGTGCAGTGGGTTATCGTAGACTACATTGTGCACGTAACCAATTCTGCATTGCGGCGCTTTTAAGAGTAATTTGTTCAACTGTGCAGTAATAGACCCCGCCTCCATAGATGAGATCCCTAAGACCAAGCCTAACACTGATAGAGCTGCCATACGCGCTTTAATAGACGTGCAAACCGTATTTCAACTTAATATATTAATATATTAAATATTATCAATACAAATCTTCCAAAGGTGGCAAAATAATTACGCGTGGGCCGAAGACCATGCCGCTACACGCAAACGCGCTGCTACTCAATCCAACCGCCCTGTTAAACGGTGGGCATGCGGACTATGGCGAGCACGCTTCATTACATGGCTGCACTGCAAGCTTCGCACTGTGTGCACCACACACGGAAGTGAGAATGTTTTACTTGACTGCACACGGTAAATATAGAAATATCTCAGTATATGTGGCACTGGTAGGGAAGAAGGCCGTGAAGGTTATGGGGTCTTTAAAGTCAGCGAAAAGTCGCGACAGAGACTGTAAGATAGTACGCAGGAAGGGGCGTATATACGTTATAAATAAGAAAAAGCCCAGATTTAAGGCAAGACAAGGATATTAGTTTAGCCGGTCACTTTGTTGTAATTGGCATGTATCGCTTTGGCCGTCATTTGGGCGTGGTTGGTACTCCCCCACGTGTGGGGCTTGCGGTCAGCACCTCCAAGGTTAGGCTATGTGTTATTTTGGTTGCATGCGTGGTAACGTGCTATCTCGGTGCGGGTGCCATGTTTGGAGAGCGGGGCTTGCTCGCTATGCTAAGGTTGCGTCAAGAGCTGCGTAGGTACGAAAGTGACCTAAGTAGAATAGTGCAGCTGAAAGAAGAAATGAAGCGTAGGAACGCGTTGCTGTATGAGGACTCACTGAGTCTGGATCTACTTGACGAACGTAGCAGGAGCGTGCTTGGCCATGTGGAACCAGATGAGCTCGTTGTAATACTAAAACCGCAATAAGGACGAAGCGCGTTACTCGCGCATCTTGGCCTCCATTGTGTCATTCAGTTCTGCGCTCCCAATGCGGGTAGGCGGTGATTCCTCATTGCTGTCCGTTGTCGCTGCCTCGAGGTTGATATCTTGCGACGCCGGTAGGTTACTTTGTGCTTGCCTCCTGCGCATTCGTGCTAGAACGACGGAATTCCAAATCAGGGCCGCAATGGCTATAATTC
>NZ_AFMS01000096.1 GCF_000215485.1 Anaplasma marginale str. Florida | reverse complement strand
GTTTGATTATGACGCTACGGCCCCTATCTTCAAACTTTTCCGTAACCACAGACAGTGAGTATGGCAGTTCCTGGCGGAGAGCAAGAAACAGCTTTTCGCGAGTAATTTCGGCTACAAAAAATTCTACAGTGGCGTCAGTACGCTGAGTACCGGGATACAACCACGGACAGTAATCCGCGGACTCGCGCAGGTGTGTTAACAGAGCCTCAGTGCCCAAACCGTGAAGTGCCGAAATCGCAAAAACCCCGGTAAATTCGTGCATGGACTGTACGTGTGCTAAAATCCCGCGAATACGACACTCCTGAAGCAGATCGGTCTTATTAAGCACGGCCACAGCGGGAATATGCGAGTGCTTAACTGTGGCAACCACCCTGGCAACTTGGCTACACAGATAGTTCCTGGCCTCAAGTACCAAAACCACAACGTCCGCACCTCTGATAGACATCCATGCGTTTTTCACCAAAAACTTTTCCAGAACGGTTTTCGGCGCAAAAACACCTGGGGTATCTGTAAACACCAGCTGGACATTCCCATCGTTGCGCACTGCATTCATTCGCACCCGCGTTGTGTGGACTTTCGGAGTTACTATTGAAGCCTTAAACCCCACCAACTCATTGATAAGCGTGGACTTACCAGCATTGGTTGCGCCCACAACGGCAACCAAAGAACATTTCTCCGAATCGCGCCCCATCATAAAAACCTAGGTACCACACTCTATCTCGGCCACGTACCGCCTCACCAATACAGCAGAGAATGACAACAAAAAGGCGCAGCAATGCATGAATCCATTACATCCCCTTGCGCTGTAGGAAGGACATAATATCCGCATCCTTAAGCTTGCTTGCCTTCATCTGGCTAAACTTGCCTATCATGGAGTTCATCTGGTTGTATTGCTTTAGCAGTGCATCAACTACGTCAACCTTAACTCCAGCGCCCTTCGCTATTCTGGCTTTGCGCGCACCGTTTAATATCTTGGGGTTAGCCCTCTCTAGCTTAGTCATAGAGTTTATTATGGCAATATACTTGTCTACTTTGCTGTCGTCAACAATCCCTGCGACCTTGCGTTTTACATCATTCCCAAATGCGGGAATAAACTTCATAATGCTGGCAATTCCACCCATTCTGCTTAGAGCCTTCAGCTGCACTACTAAGTCATCAAGGTCAAATTTCCCCTTGCTGGCCTTGTCTTGAAGGTCACGTATGGTTTCTCTACCTACAGCTTCAACCGCTTTTTCAACAAGGGAGGCAACGTCACCCATGTTTAAAATCCGGCGTGCAACCCTGTCTGGGTAAAAGTCGTCCAAATCTTCGGGCTTCTCCCCCGTAGACATAAACTTTATTGGGCACCCGGACACCATCTTCATGGAGAGTATTGCACCTCCGCGTGAATCCCCATCAGCCCTGGTAAAGATTGTGCCGGTAAGGTTGAGTTTATCATGAAACCCACGAACAACCTCAACTGCATCCTGCCCCATCATGCAGTCCACAACCAGTATAGTCTCGTTGGGCGAGACCTCCTTTTTGACGAGCTGAAGCTCCCCTATCATTTCTTGGTCTATGTGCAATCTACCCGCAGTATCAACTATGACAACATCATACCCCCCGCGTTTTGCCTCTTTCATAGCTCTTTTGGCTATATCCAGTGGTAACTCACCCTCAACAATGGGAAGGCTGTCTACACCTACCCCTTGCGCTAAAACTCCAAGCTGCTCCTGGGCCGCCGGTCTGTATACGTCTAGGGACGCAACCAAGACTTTTTTCTCACTCTTCTTCAGTTTGAAGGCGACTTTCACCGTGTTTGTGGTCTTACCAACACCCTGCAACCCAACCATCATGATGGCAACTGGCGCTTTCCCGCTTAAGTCAAGCTCGCTTTTCTCATTACCTAAAACCTCTATTAGGCATTCCTCCATAAGCTTGATAATCATCTGCTCAGGCAGGACTCCTTTGACGACCTCACCCCCAACTATCTTGCTTTTTACATCCCCTATAAACTGCTCTACAACCATGAGGTTCACGTCAGCATCCAGTAGGGCCTGAGTTACATCTTCCAAGACAAGATCAAAGTCTTTGTCAGATATTTCGCGCCTACCGCCTAGTTTTTGTACCGCAGAGGCAATGCCCTTGGCTAAAGAATCAAACATAAGTTAACACCAACACAACTCCGATAACCAGCATACACAAAAGCAAAGCAACGTCGGCCGCCTCCATCCTTTGGCGCAACGCCGACACCCAAGCATGATCCTCATCATCGTATTCGGGGATACACACTTTTTCGGAAAGTACGTTGCATAGGTATAACACAAAATTCCAAAACCCAGAAATCACCTTGGGAAGAAAGCGCCTATAAATCCAGTCAATATCTATGCTGAACTCGCATCTGCCTAGCAGTTTGTTGCGCAACGATATAACAAAACATAACGCCGTAACAGAAATGGCTGCAATCTGAACGGCCACGTCTTTCGGCGTGTATACAAACCGCTCCCCCGTAAAGGAGAGAACTTGTTTGTGAAACATGCCCAAAACTACCAACAACAGCACCAAGAAAGCCATGGGGGCCTCAAGAAGATACCTGCCAACCGATGAGGATTCATTATGGCTAGCGCGCAGCTGCGCACTTGAAAGCCACACCAACCTTAACCCTACGCCAGCAAATAATAGGAGACTGCAAATCAGAAAGACCTGTTTTGATATCACGTCAATAAGCCCAGCGGTTCCCGCGCTATGCAGCACTAATGATTTCACTACAAACCCTGCACTCCCAGGAAAGGCTCCCATGTTCAATGCAGCAACTATACAGGCAAAAATCGACAAATAAACGGCATACAGGCCGCCCCTTCTGTGCTCCGCACTGCCTACTGTAACCACATCCGCTACCATAAACAACAGTGTCTGGTAAAGCACTGAAAGCGCCATATACGCAATCAACACCCCATAGGAAACGCCGCTAAACCCTATAGCAATCAGCATCAGCCCCACCTGCCCGACAACGTTATAGGACATGGCCTTCCTTATATTTCGTTCCAGCCAGGCAAAAATTGCACCGTATATAGCGGTCATCATACCCGCATATAGCAGTATTGGATCACCAGAAAACATTCTCAGCAGAATGCAGGCGGCAACTTTAGTCGTAAATGCAGATAACACCATAATCCCAAACCTGGAGGACATAGGATACGTATGTGAAACCCAGGATGACGCGGGAAATGATGCAGCGTTTATCAGAAGACCGGCCATATACAATGTCTTAGACAGCCCAGTGAATTGGCCTACCTGAGCAAATTTGCATGCACCTACGAGGAGGAGCACTCCTGAAATAAAGTGCACAGACGCGTAATGAAGAAATGCTCCAATATTGCCGGCAGGGCACCCGTACGCAATGAGGAGAAGCGCAAAAAGCGCCATAAACTCAAACCCAACGGCAATGAAGGTGGGGTCAGACAGCGAAAGTACAAATGTGCTACTTGCGTAATACAGTAGGCAGCATAACACCTCCCGCGCACGCATATTTCCACATGACTGCAGCAATATAGCCAGCAAAGCCAGGGAAAACGACAGAAAAAGCGGCATTGCAGAGTGCAAAACGCGTGACAGCTCGAGCCCATCTCGCCACAAAACCGGCAACGCAGCATTGGCTCCGCCTGCAAAAAATCCGTACACCCCGGCAGCCGATAGAACTCCGTACATGACAACCCCCAACCAGCTCTACCTATATACATACACAGGCTCACACAAACAAGCTTGGTATTGGTGAATGAGATTTAACGTCCTAAGTCCTTATTCCCAAACAACTCGTAGGCTCTTGCACGAAATGCGCGCATAATCCGGTGTTTGGCAACGTCTGCCGCGACATCAAAGGTAATCTGAAGTATTTTTTGCCTGAAAGAAAACTTTATACAAAACTTGACCAGCGTTTTTTCGCTCCCCATTGGTAAAAAACGCCACTCACTTTGCAAAAGCCTAAATACGCCGTCGGTGGACTGCACCTTAACCCAGCCTGGCTGGCTATCTCTAGGAGGGCAAAACGAAACGTGCGAAGTGTACCCACCCCTGAGTGAGAGAAAACCTGCAACCACCTCAGCAACCAGGGAGGAGCCATCGCGACTCACCACCCTCACCTCCTTACACCAGGGAAG
>NZ_AFMS01000097.1 GCF_000215485.1 Anaplasma marginale str. Florida | reverse complement strand
CTCTGCATCCTTGGCAACAGGTTCCCAGTCTTGGGTCTGCTGCACGCTATCACTAGTCATGTTAGCAGTCTCGACAGCCACCTCATTTTGAAGTTGTTCGGGGCATTCAGAAGCACGCTGCCCGAGCACGATGGGACTAGTTTCAACAGGCAACGCAGCCTTGGCAGCCTTACGTTTATATACATAAGCATCAATGCCACCTACACAAGAGGATAAGCCATAGAACACACAAGAGACCAGCGGCGGAGCCACCACTGCGATGGTCGGCAAACAGCAGCATAGCAAAATTGAAATACACGCAACCACTGCAACACCAGCCACAGCCATGAGTAGTCTACGCGTTGGACTGGCAGCTTCTGGAGGAGCGAGCCACTTTATCCTGCTGATCTTCTGTGGTTTATAATTCTCTATGACATCATATTCTGTAGTATCCCTCTTATGCACAGGATCTTGCATGGATACTACCGGCACCCTGGCAGAATAAAGATCAGCTACGGTCTGAATAACTGTACATATTGAGATCAGGATGGAGAATGCCATCAGTGCATATGGGATGAATGCTACAGTACAGCATGCAGCTGCAGCAGTACATACACAGCCAAGGACAACAGCAGCGCAGCAGGAGGCGCCACTGTTGGTACAGCATGTAGCAGCACAAGCACATGCAGCAGCACACTTAGCGGCACAACCAGCAACACAACTTTTTAAATACCATATGCCAGCAGCAATCCCCACACCGGTTACAACAGCAGTACCAGTAACCCCACCAGCCACAGCACCAGCACCCATGCCCTCCAAACCGTAGCCAGTCCCACCAACAGCCTTGATGGCATCCTTCAGCGTACTGGGATCTGCCTCAGCCATGACCTTGACAATACCAGAACTGGTGGCAACCCCAGCTATAACCTTATTAGTTCCGCCAACAGCAGTACCCTGATCCACAGCAGCCTGAGCTGCATCCTCAGCCTTGGCCTTACCAGTCAGGAGCTTGGCAATTCTTCCATTACCTGTTCTCTCAGCTATAGGAGTTACAGGAGTAAGAACAGGTTGTAATGATTGTACAGTAGCTAATCCTTCTTCCTTTACTTGTTTAACTTGCCTACAAGATTCAACTAAATCTCTTATAGAACATCCTGTTATCACTGAAAATAACACTGCAGCTACGCCAGCCAATGCTACAGCTGCAATGATGGGTGGACAACATGCTGCTGTACAACAAACTCCACACAAGATTATTGCTGCACACAGCATAGCTAGGACGGTGCTGCTGTTGCACCTATCCTTCAGCAGAGACTCCGCTGCAGTCGCGCTCGGCTCCTTGCCTCATTCCTGCGCTTAAGGGCCGTTTTGCGTTAGCGCATTTCTTCCATGGGAGCGATGGAAAATATCGAGAGGCCTAGGGAAATCACCAGCGCAACAACTTTGACCAGGTAAATCCTGGCTGAGGTTGTGGCAATATCTCCCTCGACAATAAATCGCATGTCAACACTGCGGCTTCCGTGCCCCCATAGCACGTGAAACGCCTCGGCAACCTCCAGTAAGTAAAACGCTATCCTGTGTGGTTCGTGATTGACAGCAGAGGACTCTACTATGTTCGGCCACCTGACCAAAAGTTTGATAAGCGCAATTTCTGGAGCGGAAGACACTCGGGAAAAATCGACGTCTTCGATGGGCAAAAGGGTGGGCGCGTTGCGCATCAGGGAGCATGCCCTTGCGTGAGCATATTGAATGTAGAAAATTTGACTGTCCTTTGACTGCTCTTTTGCCTTTGCAAAATCAAAATCAAGCACCACGTCGTTCTTTCTGGTCATCATGATAAATCTGGCAACATCTTTGCCGACTTCTTCCACTACATCTCTTGCGGTCAAAAATTCGCCGCGTCGCTTTGACATTTTAACCGGCACTCCATTTTCCAAAAAGTTGACCATATTGTGGAGCTTGACGTCTATCGTAGCTTTACCATCACTCAGTGCGTGCACCGCGGCTTTCAGCCTGGATACATAGCCTTTATGATCAAAGCCCAGGCCCAGAATCATGTCATGAAAACCCCTGGAGATTTTATCGAAATGGTAGGCGATGTCCCCAGCAAAATAGGTCCAAGATCCGTCTTCTTTCTGTAGCGCTCTGTCAGAATCGTCACCAAAATCAGTAGACCTGAACAGTAGCTGCTCCCTGGCTTGCCACGCCGCCTCTTCCTCCACACCTCTAGGGCGCTCAAGCGTCCCGTAGTAGAGCATTCCCTTTTGTTGCAAAAATTCTACGCATTTTTCAACTGTACGGCTACGCTGCAGATCTGCTTCATACGTGAACACATCGTGTTTTACGCCCAGAAGCGCCATATCCTCCCGTATCAGATCTAGGATGCTCTTTAGCGCGAACTCCCGGATGACCGCTGTCCTATCTTCAGAGGCAAGCAGCTTATCCCCGTGCTTTTCAACCAGGGCTTTGGCTATAGGTTTGAGGTACTCTCCGGGATAAAGGCCCTCCCCTATCGTAACCTGCTCCCCCAGCGCTTCTTTGTATCTCAAGTATACTGACTCGACCAGTGTATTGATCTGCCCGCCGGCGTCATTTACATAATATTCCCTGGTAACATCATAGCCAACCCATGCTAGCAAATTTGACAGCACATCCCCAAAAACCGCCCCGCGCGCATGCCCTATGTGCAGCGGCCCCGTGGGGTTTGCCGAGACGAACTCCACATTAACCTTCTGCCCTTGGCCCAAATTTACCGCTCCGTAGTCTTTACCCGCTTTGTTTATGTCTCTGATGGCCGAATACCAAACTTCATTGCTGCATTTTAAGTTCACAAACCCCGGAGGCACTACATCTACGCTATCAACACCTTCCACCTCCGCAAGAGCCTGCCGCAGATGCTCCGCAATTTCCATCGGGTTTTTTCTCTTGAACTTACCGACAACCAGCGCAGCATTGGTATATACGTCGCCGTGCCTGTCTTCGGTGGGAGGAGCAACTATGAGCTTGTGTAGCAAAGAATCTGTAACCTCACCGCCCCACAGCTCACCAATCTTCTGGATTACAATGCACCTAAAGTTGCCAAACAAATTAATTGTACTACCAGCTGAAACCATGGATAACCCTGCATTCGACAGCTCCAGTATATAAGCAATCACCAGTACGTAAAAGTCTTATGTGGCCAACATTCGCGCAGGTTGCAAGCCTCTCTCTCCTGGCCAAGCGTAAGAACATCCCTCGGATACCAAGCAGGGCACTCATACATAATTGGTATATATTTCAAATCCGTCCAAATCCGCAGCAGCAAAGTTCGCAGTGTATTTGAGCGCTAAATGTGCTATAGTACCCCCGTGTTGGCTCACCCTAGTGGTCACGTCCATATATGCAGTGGAGGGAAATGGGAGTAGTGATGGGGACGCGTCCGTACGGGGACGAGCACCTGCTGCTTTCCATACTCACGCGTAACAGGGGGTTGCGCAGAGGG
>NZ_AFMS01000098.1 GCF_000215485.1 Anaplasma marginale str. Florida | reverse complement strand
TTCAATAGGTTGGCGTCTAAAGATAGGGGTGAGGCATAATAGCTTTGGGGGTGTTGGTGCATAGTAGGTCTACAATTTCGGAATTCATACATAGGCTTGGGGTGGACCTGGAGTCTATAGCGAGGTGTCTTTGACGTTAGCGCCCTCGCGAGTTCTTTGGAGGAGTTAGACTCCCGTTGCTCATCTGCCTCCTTGTGGGACGATCAAGAGAACGCAAAGAAATTACTTAGTGAAAGAGCAAGGGTAGAGGAGGTTCTGGCCTCATTCCGTGCCTTGGAGAAGGAGTATGCCGAGTGCGTCGAGTTGCTTGACGTGGCAGACGAAAGCGATAGCGAGTTTCTCGACGGTTTGTGGAGCGCGTTAACCCAGTTGGAGCGTCGTGTCAGCCAAAAAAAGGCTGAGTGCATGTTTTCTGGGGAGGCCGACGGCAGCGGGTGCTTCCTGGTTATCCGTCCTGGTGCTGGGGGCACGGAGAGTAATGACTGGGCTGCTATGCTGCTCCGCATGTACATAAGATGGGCAGGGACCTTTCACGGGTTTACTACAGAAATTGTAGATAAGATTGACGGTGAAGCCGCAGGATTGAAATCGGTGACGGTTAAGATATCCGGAAATGGGGCGTACGGTTGGGCGAAGACTGAGAGCGGTGTACATAGGCTGGTGCGGATATCTCCGTTTGACTCTTCATCAAGGCGCCATACAAGCTTTGCCAGCGTGGAAGTGTCACCAATAGCTGATGATAAAATTGATATTGAGATACTTGAGAAGGATCTGCGTATTGACACATACAGGGCCTCTGGGGCGGGCGGACAGCACGTAAATAAAACCGAGAGCGCAGTGCGCATCACTCACATGCCGTCGGGTATAGTGGTGCAGTGCCAGACCAGTAGGTCCCAGCATCAAAACCGCGCAGAGGCGTACAGTTTGCTACGAAGTCGCCTTTACGAAATGGAGCTTCAAGAAAAGGAAAAGAAAATGGCCCAGGAACATGACAGCAGATGCGATATAGGATGGGGTCACCAAATCAGGTCGTACGTAATGCACCCGTACCGCATGGTTAAAGATTTGAGAACCGGGCACGAAACGGGAGATGTGGATGCCGTGCTCGACGGGGATCTGGATAAGTTTATTGCTGCGGCTCTGACTTACAAATTATCCCAAGCACAGAAATAATGCAAACTGCCTCATGGGTGTTCATTGTTGGGTGATACACCTGTGCGGTGATGTGGAGTGCTGCACGGTGGCCGGCTATGGCACCACGCGAGGACATTCCACCACATATTCTCCATGGCAGCTCGGTCTATTGCGTGTCGTTCCCCACGGCTGGGCATTCCACTGCCTATTCTTTGTTGGATATAGCTACAGCCCGTGTGGCGTGTAGGTCTGCTGCACGGCAGTCCCGTCTATGGCACCACGCGAGGACATTCCACTGCCATACTGGCCCCGCCGGAGCGCAGCCCTTGTGCACCACCTTGTTGATAGCGTTGATGCGCACTTCACTTGGCTCAGCGATAATGCGGCTTCCTAAGAGTGGCTGCACCATTCTTGCTCCAGGTGCTCCCCATGGGTTGCCAGGGCGCATACCTGTTTTTTACTAACCTCCACCGGCGCGCAATCCCTGTGCACCACCTTGTTGTTGGTAGCTGTTGATGTGTATCTTGCCGGCGTGTTCCACTCCGCACCTTGCCGGTATCTTGCCACGTGGGCCACTGTTTTTCTGTTGTTGCTGTGGCGCGCTTACTACCTGGTCCTCATCTTTCTCCGGAGCATACCGCATATCTGGGTATATTTCAGTTTCTTCGTACTCTAAAAACCCATTTCCCATGTCGGTGCCGGCTCCGATAGGGCTCAAGACGTCATCATCAAGTTCGGAATCCATTACGTTAGGGCGGCGTCGTCCCGTTGCACCGCGTTCCGCATCTAAACGCAAATCCTGCGGCTCCTCATGCACTCCGTCTTCGCTTACCATGGGCTCGCTATCTTCTTGTTGTGCAACTTGTTGTTCAACCTCGGCTTCTGCAGCGCGGAAGTTGCCCTGAGGATATGTTAGTGTACGATCGTCCGCGCACATGAATCTAGTGAACCGCACTGGCACGGTTTGAGAGAGAAACCAGTTGTCTGGATCGAATGTTACCCCACTTTCTTCCGCCAAAGCGAGCCTGTATATATCTTCTGAGAACGGGAATTCCGGGCCGTTTACCAGACGGTGCAGATTGCTCGCATACTTATCCAAATATTTGTGTTGCAGTTTAGATAGAACACCAGAGTGTGACTTTCTCCCCGGGGTTTTCGATACATCATGCACCTGTAACAGCGCGATTATGTATTCTAGGCACGCTTTTCTTCTACCATCAATATGCATGCTGCAGTATTCGTATATAGCAGCTATGATGTCGTGCTCTGCGTGATCTCTGCATAAAAGCTTCCACTGCTTTGAAGTGCGGAATTTCGGGTCTATGGCGTTTCGGCCGTCGTCCGGGCACATGAAGTCCACATACGCATCTAAGTACGAAAGCAGCAAATTCACCCTTCCGGATTTGGCAAGGGTCTTCATGAGCATCATGTGCCCAGCCCTAGATGACCATTGGCCGCTCGCACTACAATGCACATTACAATCATCCATACCCATGTACGGGCATTCAGTAAACGATACATTTGTGGTACTCCCCTCGGGCCACGCAGCTTTGTTTGAGACGGTTCTAATAAGCTCAAGATCGCCGTCATCCCGCGTTGCATGCATACAAAACAAGACACACATGCCATGTGGAACTTCATCTTCTGCGCCCAAAACGTGTGCTACATACTTATCTTTAGGTATGGGGCGGCCTTCCATGCACAGCTTCCCGTCTGCTATACCAAACCTAGATATAGACTCCTGTTCGCAAGCATCATTAAATAGGCTCCTATCGCGGATGTTCATGCATAGAGTAAGCATGGGGGTGCCGCGATGCCCGACAACATCAAGCCCGTATCCACTTCTCTTATATGACAATGCCACTCCCACCATAGACAGCACGAAACCTACTCCAACGGTGATTCCTATGGCAAGCATTACCTGTGCACTGATGACGCCTGCAAAATACAATGCCGCTGCAATACCCAGTATGACTACGGCGACGACAAATGCTGCTGCAGCCCTTATCAGCGCTTTTCTCACGCGAACATCGTCAAATTTGGATGTGCTCTCATAGTCAGCACCCTGGCTCTGGTATAGCAGATCAGCACCCCCATGCCCCAAACCGGAAATAGTGGGAGTATACTGCCCAAATGCAGTACCCCGGTGCATGCGCACACTGCTAATGCTGCTGTCTAGTTGAATTGGCAAGGTAAGCTGAAACCCACCACAACGCTCTAATGCCGGAAGGAGGCTTTCAAAGAAGCTGCAAGTACAGAATTTGGGAAAGGATGGTGGTTGGCCCCCGCATGAATGCACGAGGTCACAAACCCTCTGGTACTTGCTCTTCAGCTTCAACAGTAAATCCCGCGCCTCTGCGCAGTCAATATCGTACCTATGATACACGCTGGCAAAACGTGCATCATTCATCAGATACTGTACAAGCTTTTTGTTGTACTTTTTGCCTTCAGACTTTAGACACGAAAGTGCAAGCATGCCCGCAGCTTCGTCGTACCGTGCGGGGTCAGTAGTGATGAGAGCATGCAGCAAGTTGCGTATTCTTATGTCAGATTTTTGCGAGCTTACGTAGTGCCCTTCCGAGGTGTATATTGCAATACCGCACGCGCATAGGAAGTTTATACTGGAGCGCTGCTTGGTTGAGCTATCACGGCGTACTTCGTCTTTCACATTTTGAGGTAGCTCATTAATGGCACGTAACACCGCCGACAGTAGCATCGCCCTGTGCCTTGCCTGAGAACTCCATGTGGGCGAAATGAATTCCTGGCCACGGTGCAACCTAGACAGTATGCCGGTGGTAATTTCGTCATGTAACAAAGCGCGCCCGTCTAGTGTGGCGTGCAGAAAACGTGGATCAATCGCCCATGCACTGTCACCATTGCTGTCATAACCGCCGGCATGGATAAAGCTTAATGCGCGCTCGATATAATAATCTAGGTAGCACTCGAAAACAGAGGTAAGCACGCTACGCTCGTTATCGGCATGCCCGGAACCGATCCCAAATAGCCGGTACATGAGGCTGCTGCGCTTTTTTGCGCCCCCTGCGCGAGAACGTTGTCCCTCGTTTTGGAGCACTATTCCGCTGTCTATGATGTGCACAATGAAGGAAAACAGACTTTGTACAGACTCGGCGTTGCTCACAATGACGCTGACTCTGGCCTTAAGCTGCGCATCTTGTATACTTGCCCCAGTTAAGAGCACGCTGTCTGGCGTTAGCCGCGCCAGTGATTTACTCAGCTCACTATCCAGGTCGGTATCGAGTGTGAAAAATGGCTCTTCCATGCCCTGAGAGTTACTATCAGGAGGCGCAAACCGGATTCTGCATCCAGAAAACTCGTGATCACGCCCTATTTTCAGTACTCCGTTTTCTGTTAGACCGATGACAGCAAGCAAATTACGCTGCATCCCCGGATTGGCAGCGAGCACGTCCCGCAGTTTGGTGCACCTGCTTGTTCCGCCTGGACCACTACAAAAGCTGAGAAACAGTTCGGACACAATCTTGACCTATCTAACAAGTGTAGCTGAAGCCGTACCGGTACATTGTAACATGCTATGGCGGATTTTGCCACCGTAGGTAGTGTATATACTCCTCCATTGCGACTATTTGTACTACATATATTGTTGAGGCAGCGTACGCCAAATGTGTTTAGTTACTTCTCCAGCTTGTGATACTGATATACTCGTTGATTGCCTATATGGGGCTATGCTGTGTTGGGCTATGCTGTGTTGGGCTATGCTGTGTTGGGCTATGCTGTGTTGGGCTATGCTGTGTTGGGCTATGCTGTGTTGGGCTGTGCTGTGTTGGGCTGTGCTGGGCGGCCATACAGTATGCCGCGTAGATTCAGGCGTAACCGTAATTCCGCGGCTTACGCGCAACTTCTGCGGGCATTTGTAAGGCTTATTTGTGGGCGTAACACTCATTAACATACGCAAGGGCGCACACCACTGCGGTATCGACCTTGAGTATTCTAGACCCCAGAGACATTTTGTCGCAAAAATCTTCACAGGAGCATAATTCCTCGTTGGAGAACCCTCCCTCAGGCCCTACTATTACCCAAACTTCCCGGTCGTTTTGCAGAACCTCGCGGGGTGGCTTGCCGCCGCCAGTTTCATCGCACAACACAAACTGCCTGTCGGGGTTATGAAGCTCGCGCAACGTGCGAAAATCCACTACAGGCGCGACCTCAGGCACATCCTGCCTGCCGCATTGCTCAGAGGCTTCGACGGCCCATAAGCGGCACTTTCTTGAGTCAATATCGTGCGCGGAGGAATATTCGGTACGCATGGGCTGGAAAAGAGTGACGCCCATTTCTGTGGCCTGCCTCACAACATTACGCATGGCTTCACCCTTCACTAGCGCAAAACACAGGACTAAGGTTCTGGTGCGGACGTGCTTTCTGAGGAGTTTTTCGGCTTCTACCTCGACAGTTTTTTTTGAGATGCACGAAACCCTGCACAGCCACTCTCCGTGCGTTCCGTCAAATAGCAATACAGCATCGCCGTGCTTCGCCCGCATTACATCCCGCACGTAGTGAGCCTGAGTAGCGTTTAAGGCAACCCTGCCACCAACTCCAATGCCGCCCTCTTTGTGATACAGCCTGATCTTTACGGGCTTTTTTCTGGAATACACCACGCTCTTGATGCGCCTACACCGTTTCGTTTTCCAGGCTTTTTGCTGCATCTAAAACGGCGTCTACATGCCCATCGACTTTCACTTTACGCCAGATTTTTCGTATCTTACCATGCTTATCTATGAGAAAGGTTGACCGCTCGATACCCATGTAGGACTTGCTAAACATGTGCTTTTCAACCCAGGTGCCGTACAGCTTGGAAAGACTGGAATCTTCATCGGAGATTAGTTCGAACGGTAGCTGATATTTTTTCCTGAAATTCGCGTGGGAAGACGCACCATCACCCGAAACGCCAACAATTATTGTATCCAGGCGCGCAAACTCGGCATGCGCGTCTCTAAAACCTTCCGCCTCCCTTGTGCACCCTGGTGTATCATCCTTTGGGTAGAAGTATAAGACTATGTTCTTCTTGCCGATGTACGAGGAGGAGGATGCCACAGTGCCATCTTCAAGCTTTATAGTAAATTCCGGGGCTGCTTCTCCTTCAAGTGTGTCCATAAAACCACCTCAGTCACATTACGGGGCGAATGATACACCTACTTGTAGATATTGTACAAAACTAAAACAGGGCTCCGACCGATCTTGACCAAAGTATTCGGCCTACTAGGCCTTCTGTTTAGGCAATGGTGGTTGGTAAATCTGTTCTTGTAATGCTCGTACCTATAACCTGGCTAGCTCATGTCTTGTCCGGCCTGCGTGTCTGGCTTGATACAATTATTCGCGCTATTGTGATGCTCGAGGAGAGCTTCACTGCACAATTACATTACTGCATTGTTGTACATTGTTGGGCTGCGTATGGAACTTCCCAATGCGCAAAGGAGCGTGTATATTGTGTGCTCGTTATTCGATGCTTAGGGTGATGTGAATTACTATCCGGAGGTTAAAGGCAACCCAGAGTTTTCTGCTATAGAAAAAGAGATACTGCAATATTGGAACAGCGAAAAGATTTTTGAGGAATCTGTAAACACTCGCTCTAGGGACAGAAGTTTCGTATTTTACGATGGCCCCCCGTTTGCGAATGGACTGCCCCACTATGGGCACCTGCTGACTGGGTTTATCAAAGATGCCGTTGCTAGGTACAAAACCATGCGCGGATTTAGAGTGGAGCGAAAATTCGGGTGGGATTGCCACGGGCTACCGGCTGAGATGCTGGCGGAGAAGGAACTTGGGGTGTCAGGCAAGGTCAGTATAGAAAGCTTTGGTATTGACAAGTTTAATGACTACTGCCGCAGCTCTATCATGCGGTTTACCCAACAGTGGAGGGAGTATGTAGAGCGGCAGGGACGGTGGGTAGACTTCGAAAACGGCTACAGAACCATGGACAAGAGCTTCATGGAGTCTGTAATGTGGGCGTTTCACGAGCTTTGGCATAAGGGGCTGGTTTATGAATCTGTGAAGGTAGTTCCGTACAGTTGGGCGTGCCAAACACCCCTGTCAAACTTCGAGAC